>CAYIBE010000009.1:0-13034 GCA_964361555.1 Candidatus Woesearchaeota archaeon
TCCTTTTGTTATTGGTGGGACATTATTCGTTGGTTATATCAATTATATACTAAAAAATGAATCAATTCTAAGTAAAAACAAAGATGAAATAGTTAAGACGTATTTATTATATCTTATAGCAACCATCCTTATCGAGTTAATTGGTAGAGGTATATTCAATTTATGGAACTATCCAACGTTTAATTTTAGTGAAAAAGTAATCCATGTATTCCTGATAGGATATCCCTTTGCTTTTTTTCTGATAAATGAATCGTTTATTCTTATAAGAAAGTATATTCAATCTTTCAGTTTAGCAGTAATCATAACAACATTAGCGAATACGTTTATTCATGAAATACCTAACACTTTTGCCCAAGAATGGATATATACAATACCATATATTACATTCGAGATTCTGCAAATTAACATAATCGTTATTGTAGGGTGGATTATACTTACAGGAATAGCAATAAACGCAAAGAAAGTATTAAAACAAATTATATATCTTTAGTTTCTTCTTCGTGCTTTAGCGTTTGCATAACAAGTAAATCTTCAGTCGTTAATTTTTCCCCTTTTTTCATCTTCTCTTCAACTTTTTTCCTTTTTTCTTCAACAAATTCCAATTCAGTTTCTTCCTTGCGTTTCTTCTTCTCTTTTTTAATATCCTCAAAATCTTTCCTCTCTTTTTTAATCAAGCTTAATTTAACGCCAAGTTGTTTACTCACTTCAAGGAAGCTATTCTTAAAACTGATAAACATAGCAAAAGCACTTTCTTGCTGTTTCTTAATAAGATTAATCTGCTTACTTAAACTAAAGAATTCATTATACCACTTCTTTTTCTCCTTCAGCGCTTTCTTTAATTCCTCATGATACTCATTCGCTTTTTTCTTATTTTCCTCAATCTGACGGGAAATTTCATCGATTTTCGTGGTTAAAATTTTACTATCGCCTAAAGCCTCATAGTTTTTTTTCATACGCTTAATCTGATCCATGAGTTTACGTTCTTTATCAATGCTCAAAACCTCCGTTTCAATTTTCTCTTCAATTTTTTCAATCGTTTTCTTTATTGTTTCAGGATCTTCCTTAATGCCGTGCTTCTTCAAGAAGACTTCTTTTTCCTGTTTCAGTGCTTTAATACGTTCAATAAGAATCTTAACTTCTGCATTATATTTATCCCGTTCTTTTTTTAACTGATCAACTTTAGAAGTATCATTGTCTTTTTGAAGAGCTTTAATTTTTTCAATAAGAACCTGCATCTCTTTTTTGAGATCCTCTTTTTTTTTGAACCAGCGCTCTTTATCGTCATTAATCGCTTTAAGTGTATTCCTCAGGCTATCAATTTCTTTCTTCAGAGTTTTCGCGTCTATCGTTTCATTATTCATTCGCAAACCATAGGTCACGGCCAATAACAAAAAAAATTAGCCGAATAAAGCGCCTAATCCAGCAGCTGCCTTTTCAGGATCTTCCTTAACTTCCTCTTTCTCTTCCTTCTTCACTTCAACAGTTCCAGACGAAGAGCTCGATGAAGCAACAGGAACAACAGCTTGCTTTATTGCTTTATCAATGTCAACATCCGCCATTGCAGCAACAAGAGCTTTAACTTCGCCATCAGTCTTGTGAATACCGACAGCAGATAGTAGTTTCTTCACATTGTCCTCACTAATATCTTTACCAGCCTTGTGCAACAACATTGCAGCATAAATAAGCTCCATTTTATCCTCCTATAAATATGATTATAATTCTCCTCGTATTTTTTTATCAGTAAGCTCTTTTAAAAAGTCTCCTGCTTTTTTGATCATGTCTTGATTAATATCGCCAATCCCTACATAGCCAATATCTTTATGCGCTTCAGTTACTGGAATATGTTCTTTTTTTTCATGATGTTCTTTCGATATGTGTTCCAACTGTTTCAGAAAAGAACTGTGATGAAGCAAGGATTCCTCTTCACGAGTAGCTTTCATAATAAGCTGTTCAATAGTGTCCTTAGAGACATATCCAATAAAAAGAGCAAGATTCATACTTTCTCCAGCAGCAAGAGAAACATTGTTTTCATAATCTTCAACATCAACCTGTAAGACCTGTCCTTCCAGTAACTCTCCATTCTGATAAGTAACAACAAGGTTAAATCCGATAGACATAGGTTCCATCTTAAGTTTACCCATTAATGTAGCATTTTTCTCAGTAATAACCTCTCCTGCTTTCACAAGAAGTTTATCTAATTTAATATGAATTTTCCCTTCCATAACCTGCGTCTTTATACCAAGAGCACCTAACTCCCCAATCATCGGTCCGGGGGTAAATTCTGTTGGTCCCGCAGGAATAATAATGTCAACAGGAGCAATATCTCCTGGTTTCGCAGGAGCATTACTCTTGCTTTTCTTTAAAACCTGAGCTAATCGAAAAGGATCTTCATTCGTAAAAAGAAGAGCAGGAATACCCACTAAGTAATTTTTTAAAAGAGTTAACTTTGTATCCGTAGACTCATCAAATGCAATTTTCATAAATCTCTTCTTAGTGTACTTCAAAACAATTTTTCCTCGCAAAGAATATTTAATCTTCATATAATTAAAAGCAGGAAGGTTTTGTAAATTGACAACACCAAGAACCGTATATTCTTTCAATAAACGTTTGACATCTTCAACTTCTTTTCGTTTCGCTTCATTAATATGTGGTGCAGGTTTCATCATTTTTTCTTATCCTTCTTCGCCTTGGTTTTTGTTTCTTTTGGTTTTTCTTCTTTTATTTCTTTTTTCTCAGAAGTTTTTTTGCTTTTTACGTTTGGTTCTTGTAATTCTTCAGGAGTATACTTTTTCGTAACAATAAATGGTCGTCCCATTGTTAATTTCAACAAAACATTCACAATCTTAGAGCTATCTTCATGAAGAAAATGGAAAATATGATTATAAACCGTAAAAGCATTTTCTGCAAGTTCATCATCACTCATCTTTTCAGAGCCAATAAAACACTTAACAACAAGTTCATTTTTTGTGTGTAATTTAACAGTATTTTTTAATTTCTCGACAATTGGTTTTAAGCTGGGGATAATAGGTGGAACAACAGCTCCTGCCTTGGGATTCGGCATTTTTCCTAATGGTCCTAGTGTCTTACCAAATGCTTTAGCAACATCAGGCATAAGATTTGCTTGTGCAATAAAAAAATCAATACCTTTTGCCATTTTCTTTGTTTTTTTAGGATTTGTTCCATAATCATGAAACTCATCTTTATGAATAACAACATCGCACGCTTCTTTTGCTTTCGTCACCAGGTCATTTCCTACCAAAGCAGCAACTTTACTTTCCTTTCCTTTAGGATGAGGCAATGCAACAAAAGTATTGACCATTTCTTCTGGCTTCTTCAAATTCAAACCTCGTAAGTTAATAATAAGATCAACAGACTGTGTAAAATTCCTTTTTTGAGAATGCGCACGTACAAACTGTAATGTTTCTAAAAAGTGTTTTTTATCCATGAAACCTCCTACCTTACAATATGGTAGTACAAACGGTAAAATTGAAGTTTTTTATGCATTTTTAAAGGTATCGATTCTTTCTTAAAATTCACTTAAAATTTTTCATTAGCGTTTCTTAGCTTCTTGATGTAAACCAATGATATTACCTTCAGGATCTTTAAACGCTGCAATCCAGCCCATACCTTGACCAATCTCTTGCTTTGACATGCAAATTTCTCCGCCATTTTTCTCTACAGTCTTTAACATTTTGTCTATAGACTCAACGCTTATATAATTCATGAACGGTTGGCCAGGATTTTTGCGTTTCATTAATCCTCCATTTATTGCTCCCGGTTTCATTGGCATCATTTTTTTATCTACTTCAGTAGTTCTAACAACCCAATAATCTCCTTCGGGCAACGGAAATTTATCTATCTGCCAACCAAATGTTTTTTCATAGAATTTTTTCGCCCGTTCAACGTCATCTGCAGGTATCTCAAAATGTACAATTGGATTTTTCATAGTTCCCTCCATATTATTAAGTTTATAACAGATTTATCTCTTTTTTAAAGCACGTTCCTCATCCATATAAAATACTTCCCACTGATGTCCATCCAAATCTGCAAAACTATGGCCATACATCCAACCATGATCCTGAGAAGGCATATAGATTGATCCACCAGCAGCTACTGCTTTTTTTACAAGTTCATCAACGTTCTTTCTGCTATCGGCACTTAGTGCAATTAACACCTCAGTACTTTTCTTAGCATCGGAAATCTTCTTTTTCGTAAAGTCTTTAAAACGTTCTTCAACCAAAAGCATAGCAAAAATATTCTCGCTAATAATCATACATGTCGCCTTGTCATCAGTAAACTGTGGATTGAACGTAAAACCAAGCTTTGTAAAAAACGCTATCGACTTTGTAAGATCTTTTACAGGTAAATTCACGAATATTTTTTGTACCATTATTTAAATCACCTCTCAAGAAGAGAAGGTAAAGTAATATATGAATGTTTTGATTAAAGAATAAGCTCTAGTATCTTGTTTTTTCAGTATTTATAAGGACTGTTCGATAATTGAACTATGACCTA
Organism: Candidatus Woesearchaeota archaeon; assembly: GCA_964361555.1. Classification (GTDB taxonomy): domain Archaea; phylum Nanobdellota; class Nanobdellia; order SCGC-AAA011-G17; family JACPIM01; genus CAYIBE01. The sequence goes on from CAYIBE010000009.1 coordinate 4,516, forward strand.
TATAAACGAAGCCAATAATCTAATTCTAAAATATATGGGAGGATAAAATGTCCAAGACAATAGAAAAGATAATCGTAGGAGTTCTAGTTATTTTTATTTTTGGAATAGGAAGTTTTGTGATAGCAGGACTAGGAGACAGCCAACCAAAAGTAATGTCGTCAGACGCACAATACATTTCCTTAGAACAAGCAAAAACAATCGCATTAAGTACAACAGAAGGTGTCATTACAGAAGCTGTTCTTGAAAAAAAGAATGGAGTATCAGTATATACAATAGAAATAACAAAAGACAATCAAGAAACAGAAATAACCATTAATCCAGCAGACGGAAGCGTACTAAGCACAGAAACGGATACTGAAGAAGAAATAACAAGAGAAGATATAAACAGTATTCAAAAAACAATGACAGAATCAAAGGCAGGGGAAATAGCACTAAGCCGTGTACCAGGTACCGTAATCAACATTGATATCGAAAAAGAAAACGGAAAAATATTGTACAATGTAGAAGTACGCGACGGAAATGGTATTGCTGAGATAGAAATTGATGCGGAAACAGGAGCTGTTCTAGAAGTAGAACGGGAAGATGACGACGAAGAAGATGAATAAAAATATTTTTTTCTTTTTTTAGATAATTTAATAAAGAAACGTATCACATAACAAATCATGAAAATTTCAATAAGAGATCTCATTCTCATAATGATCATCATAAGTATTCCTATAAGTTATGCAACAGAAGATGAGGGAGATATAGCAGTATTCGGATTAGAGTTAGAAAAGCTATTACATCTCATAAACGGCATACTAGCCACAACATTATGTATCATTTCATATCTTGCATATAGAAGAGAAAAGAGGAAGCGAGTGTTATACGTAAGTATCGCCTTTCTTTTATTTGCCATCAAAGGATTTTTAGCATCTTCCGAATTATTCATTCAAGAAATAACATTTATTGATCCTCTCGCAGTAATATTAGAATCTGCAATAATAGGTACATTTTTCTTTGGTATGCTAAAGAAATGACACAAGACAATGTCGCACGAATATTATGATGAAAAAAACAAGAAGATATTGGAGTTAGAAACAAGAAGAAAAATATACGAGCTTGTTAAGAGATATTCAGGTGACCATTTCAGAGCGTTAGAAAGAAAGAGCAATCTTTCCGTAGGAGTCCTAAAATATCACATAAATTTTCTAACAAAACACAACTTCATAAGACAAGAAAAAGATGGAAATAACACGCGTTACTTTATCGCGAATATTCAACATGAAAACAGAAAATTGCTCGGGTTACTAAGACAAAAGAACATAAGAAAAATTATTCTTTGCATATTCAGTAATGAAAACTGTCATCATGAAGATATTGTAAAATATGTAAACATCTCACCTTCTACAGTTTCATGGTACCTCAAAAGACTAGAACGAGAAGAAATCATCAGTTATGTAAAAGATGGGAGAAAAACAACATATAGCCTGCGAATAGATAAAGAAGAAATTGTAAAGTTATTAGTTACCTATAAAGAAAGTTTCCTAGACGCTCTCGTAAATAAAACAGTAGAGATGTGGGAAATAAGATAATCTAAAAAAATAAAAATTATCTTCTTTTCGTTTTTTTCTTTGCGGTACTCTTTTTAGCAGAAGCTTTTTTCTTGCCTCCGCGAGACATAGCTGCTTCAGCAACATTTCCTTTTTTATCAACAAAGTACAAGAATCCAGATCGCCGTGTAATGCCACATTGATGCATAATTTCTTGTTTTTTACTTACTCGTTGTCCTTGTCGTGCCATAGGAACACGAGCAGCATTTCCTTTTTTATCGACAAAATAGAGATAACCGGGTTCTCGGGTTATCCCGCATTCGCATAAAACTTTAGCCATAATAAATTCACCTCAATATTTTTTTGAAAATAAATACCTAATAAAACTTGCTCATCATATATAAATGTTTTGTCAAAAAATTTGTCTAAACAAAAGAGAGAGAAAAATCAAGATGATAAACACAATCACCAAAAACCACCATCGAGTGTAGAACGGCCCAATATGAGAAAAGAGGGGCTGCGAAAAATTACCTCGTTCATTCATACGTTCTTCGTGATCCCATTGTTCACTAAAGGTTTTTGCCTTCATAAGAAAAAGAACTAATCAAATTGTCCTTTAACACGATACTGATCAGATTCAACGATTTCCTTATATAGTTTATCATAGTCATCATATTTTTTAGAAAAAAAACGAAATTTTAAGTAGACTAAAGAAAGAAGAACTCCAATACCAATAAAAAGATATTTTTCCACAGGATAGAATAGTGCCGCCCATTTATATACATTTGCATAGCATCCAGAAGAATCCTCATAATGTTTATATAGATAAAAAAGGAGTAAAATCAGATGATAAAAAAAGTATGGTTTATCATCATATTCATCATTCCTCTTGTGTATGCTATTAATTACCCCATATTAACAAAATATGTAACTGATCAGGCAGACATACTTTCTAATGAAGAAGAACAAAAGCTCAATGAACGAGCAAAACAAATAGAAGAACAAACAACAGCAGAGATCGCTATCGTCACCATAAACTCTCTTGAAGGAATCTCAAAAGAACAGTACGCAACAGAACTCTTTGAAAAAGCAGGAATAGGAAAAAAAGAGAAAGATAACGGATTGCTTATTCTTATAGCAAAAGAAGAACGCGAGTATCGTGTAGAAGTAGGATATGGATTAGAGGAATTCATTCCAGACAGTTCAAAAATAATAATCGGCACACAAATTCTTGAACCCTATTTTAAACAAGACAAGTTTGGAGAAGGAATATACAATGCTCTCGATACAATTCAAATAATGATCACAGGACAAGAATATACAGAAAAAGAAAGCGATACCTCGAGTACCTGGTCATTAATAAAAATAGTGCTCATCATCTTTTTCTTTATCTTAATTATCATAGCACAAAGCAGAAGAAGAGGATTAGTCTTTATTCCTGGTTCTTCCGGGCATAGGGGAAGAGGAAGATTCGGTTCAGGAGGTTTCGGGTCTTCTGGCGGATTTGGTGGTGGCCGTTCTGGTGGCGGTGGTTTCGGAGGAAAATTCTAAAGACTGCAAGAGGGCATAAAAACATTTAAAAACAATAAACAAAACAAGATCTTAGTGAAAAAAACAACAAAAATTTGGATTGGAATTATTGCATTAATAGTTATTATCCTTCTCTGGTTCATTACCACCTATAACAGCCTCATAACTCTTGAAGAAACAGTAGGCGAAAAGTGGGCACAGGTAGAAAATCAATACCAAAGACGAGCAGATCTCATTCCTAATTTAATAGAAACAGTAAAGGGAGCACGAGATTTTGAAGCACAAACACAAACACAAATTGCACAGTTAAGAATACAAGCAATTCAAGTAAAAGAAAGAGTAAATCAAGGAAATCTAAATCCATCGCAATTACAAGAGATTGATACGGAAATGAGCTCAATTTTACGTGGAATTAACATTGTCGTCGAAGCCTATCCAGATCTAAAAGCAACAGAAAATTTCCTTGCACTACAATCACAACTAGAAGGAACAGAAAACAGAATAGCAACAGAAAGAATGCGTTATAACGAAGAAATAAGAAAATTCAATATCAAAATCAAGAGAATTCCGAGTAAGTGGGTAGCTAATTACCTAGCGTACGAAGAAAAAGAATTCTTTGAAAGTACAGAAGGAGCAGAAGTACCTCCTCCAGTAAACTTTCAGTAATAATACTCTTTCTTTCGAGATCGAAAGTGATACACAAACGCAATAATTAAAACAAGAACGCCAATGGAAAAAAAACCAATATACTCGGGAATATCAATAAGATGAAGGAGTAAGCGAACAAAGCCCTGAAAGAGAAGCAAAGCACCAATAAAAAAGAGCCAGGCAATAGTAAACTTTTTCTTTAAATCAGCTTTTAAAACATCAATCTTATGAAGAATGCGTGGATGAAGGCGTTCCTTCATATGGTTTCTTATTCGTTCTCTAATAAATCTCATAAATAAAAACAAAAAGTGAAATTTAAAAAGGTTTCGAGAGTTTTTTCAAATGCGAACGTGTCATATTATTATAATCAAAAATCCGTGCTAATTGTTCTTTATCCAGCAACTTTTTACGTAAAACAATTTCTTGAATCGTCTCGCCAGTACGCAAGCTTTCTTTAACAATCCAAGCAACACGATCATAACCAAGGTACGGATTTAATAGCGTCGCCAAACCAGCGCTATGCTCAAAATAATAACGACAAACATCTTTATGAACAACAATACCATCAACACATTTCTTAGTAAAAATAACAAGGCCATTCTGTAAAAGATCAAAACTCTCAAGTAAATCATGTCCTATCAAAGGCATCATCACATTTAATTCAAGTTGTCCTGCCTGCACACTATAACTGATAGCTTCATTATAACCAATAATCTGATAACAGATCATCGTCATCATCTCAGCAATACTGGGATTAATCTTTCCGGGCATAATACTACTTCCTGGTTCAATAGCGGGCAACGAAATTTCTCTCAGTCCGGTAACAGGTCCAGAATTTAACAAGCGAAAATCATTGCAGATTTTAATAAGATCAACAGCAATAATCTTGAGAACATCGGATACAACTAAAAAATCAGTAACATTTTGCGTAGCTTCGATAGGATCTCGTGCTTCTTTCCAATTTACATGAGTAAGTAAAGTAAGATGATGAAGAACCTTTTTTGAAAAATGAGGATGAGTATTAATTCCTGTACCAATGGCTGTTCCTCCAGTATTAAGGCGAACTAAAAACGTCAATGTTTCTTCTAGTCGTTCAATATCCTTTCCAAGCGAAGATCCATACGCGTGAAATTCCTGTCCAAGCGTAATAGGCACAGCATCCTGAAGATGCGTTCGTCCTGATTTAAGAACACTTTTGAATTCTTTTGCTTTTTTGAATAATGCTCTTTGTAAATCTTTCAAATGACGTATTAAAGAAATCACATAAAAATAAGAGGAAATTTTAATCGCAGTGGGAAACACATTATTCGTGCTTTGCGCCATATTCACATGATCAAGAGGGTGAACAATTTCATAATCACCTTTTTGACCACCTAGAAGTTCAATGGCTCTATTCGCAATAACCTCATTGACATTCATATGAGTGCTCGTTCCTGCCCCTGCCTGAAAAATATCAACAACAAACTGATCATGAAACTTTCCGTATAAAATATCCTGGCTAGCCTTAATAATCGCTGATCCCTTCTTTTTATCCAAAAGCTTCAGCTCCATATTTGCTTTCGCAGCAGCAATTTTGAACAGAGCCATACGCAAAAATAAGTCAAGATGAATTCTTCTCCCGCTTACAGTAAACACTTCCTTCGATCGCTCCGTATGAATACCAAAGTAGCTCTCACTGGGAATTTTTTTATAACCAAGAGAATCTTTCTCAACACGATACATCATAATACAAAAAAGAATGTCAAGAGAATTATATAAAGTTATTCCAACAAGTGAGTTCTCGGTTTAAGACGAAGATACGTCTGAATTTCTTTCGGAATCTTCAATACGCGACGTGAAGAAATCAATATTCCTTTTTTCGTAGGAATACACATTACATTTTTTCTCCATTTCTGATCAAGTTGCGGATAATCAGAGCGATAGTGAGCTCCTCTACTTTCAGTACGATAAAGAGCGCTTCGAAGGATCATGTCACACGTAGGAAGCATGTTTCGCACATCCAAGGAAGCAATCAATTTTTCATTATTTCTTAAGGAAGACCCGGTAATGAGTGAAATATTCTGATACTTCGTTAATTGTTGCAGCGCATACGTCAAATACTTTTTATGACGCACAACGCCTGCACATTTCCACATAAATGATTGAATATCTTCCTTAACCTGAAGAGGGTCACGTCCCTTCAAAGAAAGAATGTTCTGGGTAAAATGTCGTTCTTCCTTCATCAAAAGTGCATCATCAAGCGGTATAAATTGCATTTTTTTTACATGTCGTGCAATGCCTCTTCCAGTCAATTTTCCAAACACAATAATCTCCGCTAAACTATTTCCTCCTAACCTATTTGCTCCATGAACGCCAGACGTCACCTCGCCAAGAGCAAATAAACGCGAAACAGTCGTCTCTCCAGTCATATGATTCACAAAAACACCACCCATAGAATAATGTGCAGTAGGAGCAACCTCCATTTTTTGTTGTGAAATATCAATATGGACGTATTGCTTAAATTGTTGATACATTTGGGGTAATCGTTTTAAAATAACTGATTTTGGTAAATGAGAAATATCTAACCACACCCCGCCACGTTTCGTTCCTCTCCCTTCTTGAACTTCAGTATAAATAGCTCGTGCAACAACATCACGGGCACTCAATTCCATACGTTGCGAGTCGTATTTCTTCATAAAACGTTCTCTTCTATTATTTGTTAAGACGCCTCCTTCACCGCGAACAGCTTCTGTAACAAGTAAACCTTCCGCTTCCTTGGGAAATAACATTCCTGTCGGATGAAATTGAAACATTTCCATGTCCATAAAATGTGCACCAACATGATATGCTAAAGAAATACCATCGCCGGTATTCTCCCAAAAACGAGAAGAACTCCTCATAAACATGCGAGAATGTCCGCCGGTAGCAAGAAGAACAACCTTTGCATGAAAAACGATAATCGTGCCAGTACGTATATCTAAACCAAGAGCACCATTAACAACACCATGAGCGTGAAGTAAAGAAAAAATATACACCTCGCTCTTAAAACGAATGTGTCGTTGAACAATCTGATTGACCAAAACGCGCAATATTTCTTTACCCGTATAATCACCAAAAAAACAAGCACGACGATACGTAGCAGCACCAAAAAAACGTTGAGTTATCTTTCCATTGCGTTCTCGATGAAAACGTACTCCCCATTTCGCAAGTTCCTGTACAGCCTGAGACGCATTCTTACAGAGTAACGTTACAGCAAAGGGATCATTAATAAAAGCACCTTCACGTAACGTGTCCGCAGCATGAATCTTCCAATTATCAGAAGGATCCATCGTTCCAAGAGCAGCATTAATGCCTCCTGTAGCAAGAACGGTATGTGCATCTCCTTTCTTGCACTTTCCTACAACAAGAACATCAATGCCCTGATCATGGAGTTCGAGAGCTGCTCGTAATCCAGCACCACCAGAACCAATAACAAGAACATCTGTTTTTTCAACGTGAATAAAAATCACCTCTCAAAAAAAGAACGAGAAAAGAATATATAAACGTATAGGCAAAAGAAAAACCGTAATGGATAAATTATAGCTTCAGGGCGTCGAAAAAAAGAACGCTCAAACTCTCATGGTAATTCAATCGTAGTAAGGCGATACCCATGATCATCAATACGAGTAAGGACCCCGCACCAAGTAAAAAAAGAAGAATGAACAAAAAAAGCTCCATGATCATATCGATAGTCATATCCTTGCTCAACACAAAAGTGATGAAGAGAACGTTCTACATCTTTAATCGTGCACCTAAGCGAAAGATCTATGAGAAGGTTCTCAATAGTCTCAAAAGGATAAAGCGATGGAGAATCCTGAACAGTAATAGGGTAACCGCGAAGTGAGTGATGTTTCATGTACTCACGAACAGAAGGCATATGAGTCATATTAAATATATATTATAATATATAATTTATAAATCTATCGCTTAATAAATAGTAAGTCTTATCGAATGAGCGTATATCTTTTCCGGTCATAAGTGAGTAAATGATCTCGTATCATCCCTTCAAGAATAGAATGCAGTCGCAGTTTATCAGAAAGTGAAAGGATACGTACCAAAGAAGAAAGAGAAGCAGAAGAATGTTTAGAATGAAGAAAAAATCGTAAGATGCGTGCTCGTAATTGTCGATCAGATCCTTCAAAGCGAGATTGTCGCGTTTTTGGCTTAATACGTGTCAAACGGGACGTTAAAACGAGGTTGCCATAATCCATAAGAGCATTGTGCCAATCCCTGCTGCGCTTTTTTGGCAAACAACGCTTCGCGAGCATAGCAAGCGCGACATCAGAAACATCCAAAGGTAAACGAAATACATGAATCAAAATACGTCGGATATTCGTATCAACAGTAACAATATTATCATTACGAGAAAAAATTTTTATTGCGAACGCAGTATACGTTCCTATACCAGGTAACTCCTTATAATGATCCATCGCCAGAAGAACATCACCATAGTAATCTTCTTGAATAATCTGTGCAGTACGATGAAGAGAAACTGCTCTTGTGTTATAACCAAGTCCAAGCCATGCTTTTAAAACATCAGTTCGTCGTGCACGAGCAAAATCATCAAGTGTAGGCCATTTCATAATCCACTGAAGATAATATTTCTTAACACGATCAACATATGTTTGTTGCAACATGACTTCAGATAACAAAATAAAATAAGGATCTGTTGTATGTCTCCATGGAAGGTCTCGCTTATTTTCTTGATAAAAAGAAAAAACTGTGTGTTGAAATTGCCGTATAGAACGAGATGAAATTTCCATAAAAAACAAAGAGTAAAGAATCTTATAA
>CAYIBE010000010.1:0-10567 GCA_964361555.1 Candidatus Woesearchaeota archaeon
CTGTTCTGTGCTTTAGAAAAGGGTACGTCGGTTCTGTTTATACTGACTGTTACTTGCGTATACCAGTAGTTTTTTCTTACTGGTCTCTTATTTACCATGGCACGCATGCATTCACGGAAGAAAGGACAATCAGGTAGTAACCCTCCTCTTAAAAAAGAGATTAAAAAATGGAATATCCATTCTGCTCAAGAAGCAGAACAACTTGTGGTTAAGATTGCTAAGACAGGAAAACAAGCTGCTATGATTGGTACTATCTTACGAGATAGTTATGGTATCCCCGATGTTCAGATTCTTACAGGAAAAAAGATTACTGCAATACTCCATGAACATCACATTCAAGAAAAAATACCCACCGATCTCCAATTTCTGATTAAGAATGATATTCGTCTCATGAAACATGTCGAAACACATAAAAAAGATATGACGGTAAAAAGAGGATTGCAACTTACCTTAAGTAAGATTCATCGTCTCTCTAAGTATTATATCCGTACAAAAAAACTTCCTTCTGATTGGAAGTATGATCGAAGCAAAGCTAAATTACTTATTGAGTAATTATCCTATTCCATGGATCAATTTTTGAATGCTGTTAAAGAAATTGTTCGCTCTTTTAGGTCTTTTTCTCATGCTACTATCAAACTTGTTAGTCACTTGGACGCTGATGGTTTAAGTTCTAGCGCCATTATGATCAGCGCTCTCCAGAGAGAAGGACTTTGTTTTTCTTTAACAACGATACGACAGATTGATGACTATGCTCTTGAAGAAATTAAAAGAGAACATTATTCTCTTGTTTTTTTTCTTGATTTGGGAAGCGGCAGTTTGCGTAAAATTGATGAATATTTGAAGGAAAAAGAGGTGTTTATTCTTGATCATCATAGCATTGAATCTTATACAACTGAACGTATTCACTTGTTGAATCCTTTGCTCTACGGCATTGATGGTAATAGTCATATTTCTGGTGCTGGTGTTTGTTATCTGTTTGCTAAAGCATTAAATCCACGTAATATGGATCTTGCTCATATTGCTCTCCTTGGTGCTATTGGTGATATGCAAGAGTCTAATGGTTTTTCTTCATCACTTAATTCTTTTATTTTAGATGATGCTGTCTCTTCTGGAAAAATAGAAGTTAAAATTGGATTACGTATGTTTGGTATGCAAACAAGACCACTTGATAAAATGTTAGAGTATACGGCCGATCCTTATATCCCTGGTGTTAGCGGTAGTGGAGAAGGAGCACGAGCATTTATTGAAGAACTTGGTATTGATGCTCGCCTTGATGGTAAATATAAGAAACTTGTTCAACTTAAGGAAGAGGATATGAAAAGGTTGATTACTGGTATTATCCTAAGACGATTAGGAAGCGAGGAGAGGCCCGACGATGTTCTCGGCAAGATTTACTTACTTAATGAAGAATCTGATGAAAGCCCCATGAGAGATGCTAAAGAGTTTAGCACGTTGCTCAATGCTTGCGGGCGTTTACATAAACCTGCAGTCGGCATAGGCTCTTGCTTGCGTGACCCCCTTCTTCAAAAAGAAGCTATTCATTTACTAACTCACTATAAACGTGAGATTATTCAAGGATTAAATTGGTTCTATGCACATAAAGATAAGGTGCTTACTGGAGATGGATATGCTATTATTAATGCTGGTTCCTCTGTACGCGATACTATGATTGGTACTCTTGCGAGTATTCTTTCTAAGAATAATATGTATCGCGAGGGAACTGTCATTATTTCCTTTGCTTATACTCTTGATGGATATATTAAAATTAGTGCACGAAGTGTTTATAATAAGGAATTGGATCTTCGGGAAATGATGTCTTCTATTGTTGAGAAGGTAGGAGGTATTTGTGGAGGGCATAGCTCTGCTGCCGGAGCTCTTATTCGTCAGGATAAGGAGGAAGAATTCATAAAAACTGCTGTCGATACTTTAAATAAACTTTCTCCTTTACAAAATAGAAAGGTTTAATAGTGTTTCTTTTAAGAAAGATCTTGGGATACTATGGTTGAAAAAACACGCAAAGGAAAACAACGTTGGATCAAGATTATTGGCCCACCAGAACTTAAAGATAGCGTTCTTGGTGAAAGTTATGTCGTCGATCCTGAACAACTTATTGGCAAAAAAGTATATTTAGGTCTCAATAACCTTACGGGGGATATGAGAAGACAAAATATCTTGGTGGGATTTCGTGTTCATTCTGTCAAGGGCGCTGAGGCACATGCTGATGTTGTTTCGTATGAAATGATTCAAGCTCATGTAAAAAGACTTATCCGTGCAGGTCAAGATAAAATTGATGATTCCTTTTTAGTTGAGAGTAAAGACCATGTTAAACTACGTATTAAGCCTCTTATTTTGACGAGAAACAAAACGAAAAACTCTAATTTAACACGCATTCGTATGCGAACACGAGAAAAAATTAAAGATTTGTTTACGAAAGAATCGTTTACTAACACTTTTGGTGCAATACTTTCTGGTCAGCTTCAAAAATCTTTGCGACAAGATATGAGTAAGATCTATCCCTTAAGCGTTTTTGAGATACGACGAGTAGATATTCTGAATAGATAATTTTTTAAATTACTTTTTGGTTCTTTCTTTGTAAGCCACCGTAGCTCAGCCTGGTAGAGCAACTGCCTTGTAAGCAGTAGGTCGCCGGTTCAAATCCGGTTGGTGGCTCATTATCTTTATAAAACAGTAATATTTTTTCGCATTTATGAAAATCGGTAATGTTCATGTGAGGAATCGTGTTTTTTTAGCACCGATGGTAGATATTACGACGTTACCTTATCGATTACTCTGCTTGAAGTATGGAGCCGGTATGGTTTATTCTGAGATGGTTGTAGCGAATAGTCTTGTTCATAACTCGAAATCTGCTCTGGATGCTGTAAAAACTACAAAAGAAGAACATCCTTATGGCGTCCAACTTGCAGGTAATGATCCTGAACTTATTCTTCGCGCTGCTGAAAAAACTACGTGTGATGTGATTGATCTTAATTTTGGTTGTCCTTCTCATAAACTTTTGGATAATAATATGTGTAGTGCTCTTTTACAAAAACCTGAAAAAATTAAGGAGATAATAACCTTCTTGATTGAAAATTTGGATGTTCCTGTTACTGCGAAAATACGGCTTGGATATAAAAGAAGGAATTTTATGGACGTTGCAAAAACTATTGAAAATGCTGGTGCTCGTGCTCTTTGTGTTCATGGAAGAACTGCTGTTCAGGGTTATAAGAGTACATCGGATTGGGAAGCAATAAAAGAAATTAAAAAAAGTCTTTCTATTCCTGTTATCGGAAATGGAGATGTTTTTGACGGAAAAAGCGCTTCTGCATTGTTAGACGATGTTGATTTTGTGATGATCGGAAGAGCTGCTATTGGCGATCCCTTTGTTTTTGAAAGAATAAAAAAGTATTTAGCGAAAGGAGAGAGTATGGAAAAACCAACTCTTGAGGATAAGTATGCCTGTTTTCTTGAATATGTCCAATTGAGCAAAAAACATAAACTTTATGATTTTAAACTGATTAAGAGAATGAGCTTGGCTTTTGCTAAGAATGTTGAGTATAGTGCTAAATTAAGAGGAGTATTGAATGATTGTGGAACACTTGATGAGATTAAAGAGAAATTTGAAGAATTTATTCATTCATAAATTTACATTATCGATTTTGAAATTAATCCTATACTAAAGATACCTAAAAAATTGAATATAAAGGATAGTGCTGCAAAGGCATATGAATTTATTTTAGAAAATCCAATTAAGCTGATCCCCAATTCATCTGGTAAGGGAGATGCGATTATTATTGCTCCTAAAAAAAATGTCGTTACTCTAAATAATCTTGATTTCAATAACTTTTGGTATCTTATTTTTTTGCTTTTGTGTTCTAATACGTAGATGAGGTCTTCTGAGAATTTATCTCTCATGAATTTTAATAAGATGAAATCACCTATAATAGCACCCATTGCACCAAAAAAAGCGGTCCAAAATACTGAGTTTGCTTGCGCAATCCCACCTAACGTTACTACGGATACTGCAGTTGTAAATCCGGATGTAAAGAATATTCCTGCTATAAAGCTACCGAGAAATTCTAGTTCTTGAGTAGATGTTAATATTTTAATTAAGATACCTGTTCTTACTAATGCTATCGCTAAAAGTATGCTTATACCTATTATTATGAAATCTTTTTCTAAATTCGCTTTTTTGTTCATATCACTCTTTTTTTAAAACAAATACTAAGTTCTTTCCAAAAATATTTGACTCTAGAATTTTTAAATCTGTCTTTTTAATTAATTTTTTTAATTCAAAAAAATCAAAGAGGTGATAGAACCTATTAAATTCTTTTTTATTTTTTTTCCAGGGGATGAATAAGTCTTTTGGTTTTAATAAAAATCTTGACTGTAATTTGTTCCAGACTGTTAATAACATTAATCCATTTGATTTTAATACGCGGTATGCTTCGTTTAATGCCTTTTGAATGCTTTCTTCTGAGTTTAAGTGGTGTAATGATGATATGTGAAGAATATAATCGAATTGATTATCTTTATACGGCAATTTTGACATATCTGCTTTTTTGAGAGTTATGGCGAGGTTATTTTTTTTACTTACTTCTTTTGACTTTTCGATCATTTTTTCTGAAAAATCTATCCCATGACATTCGAAGTTTTGTTTTGCGAAGGGAATGAGGTTTCTTGCGTTTCCACAGCCTATTTCGAGGATTTTTCCTTGTTTTGGTTTATATCGTTCTAAAAAATCGTAGACTGGCATGAATTTTATCTGTCTGAAGTTATTCCATTGATCTGCGATGGCATTCCATACTTGCTTTTGATTCATGCTCATGATCATGTTTTTAAAACTTAAATATTTTGCTAAAGAATTTCGAGGTTTTGAACTCTCGTAAAAAATAATTCATTTTTATTAGCAATTTTATAGTAGTTACAAAATCGAAAAACATATAAAGATAGAATTAGATATATCCTTTTTGCAAGGAAATTAAAATGACAAAAAAAACACATCAAACATTAAGACAAAGATTATTTCCAACACCAGATGAAGCTGATGAGATCTCATCTAGAAAGAGAAAAAATGATGGAGATGCGTATTACACAGATATATCAGGTTCAGGACTATTATTCTATAGATGGATTAGAAGTCTCTTTCTTGCTAGTGTACTTTTATACGGAACTTATCAAGGAATAGGAAATACTATTGATTATTCTCGTGGTCAGAAAACTGGTATGATAAATAAGGTTTCTGAAACAGGATTATTCTGGAAAACTTATGAAGGGCAAATGGCTCTTGAAGGAATAGTTAGCGGAAGCCTAACAACAAGTGCAAATGTTTGGGATTTCAGTCTTGATCGACAGGCAAGACATGGTGAAAATACTCAAGAACTTGTAACAAAACTCAGGGAATCTATGCAGAATGAGACTAAAGTAATGATTACTTATACTGAGCAATTTACAACATGGCCCTGGAGAAGCGGAACCAATTATTTTATCCAAAATGTTGAACCGATTAGAAAAATTGAAAAACAATAAGTTTTCTGATTCTTTTATTTTTCGACAATCTCGTTAACGTGTCTATGCTGATGTTTCATTATAAAATATCCGCAGATTCCACCAACTAAGCCAAGAAAAAGGTCTATTATTGTATCTGTTAAATCAGGCTGAGCTCTTAAATTAAACATTAGGTCTAAGATGAACTCTAAAAATTCCCATAAAACTGCTGTGAGTGCAACTAGCGAGATTATGAACAAAAAGAATAGGATACCTGGCATTTCCTCTAGTGATCTGTGATGTATGGATCTTAAGAGAGAAACGTAGCTTGCTGCTATTGCTAGTCCTCCAAAGAAGTGCATCAGAAGGTCTAACCAGGAATATATTTCGTATGCATCAAGAAGTACGAATATACTATGTATAACTAAGATTATTATAGGAAATGTGAATATTTTAAGTATTTTTATTGTTTTCATCTTTTTTACGTTTTTGTTGTGTTTATAATGATTACTTTGACTATTCTCATTTTTATTATTCTGAAGAAAGAAGCGAAATTAATACGCTTAGCATAAAGTTTAAAACTTGGAATGTTTGTTGCAGATTATTGGGCTCGTAGTCTAGAAGCTCTTTTAAGATAGCTGGACGATGGTTATGACACTTCCTTGACGTGGAAGAGGCCGTAGGTTCGAATCCTACCGGGCCCATTTTTTTGCTAATACGAAAAGGGTTGTGCACGGAATACGAAGCTACATATCGTATTGATCAAAGAAACAATCATTACACATCCCCTCGTGCCAGTATACATTATGCTTCCCTATAGCTTTTTTACATTTTTTGCAGTTATGATCTTTGAGTTCATCTGGTTTTTGTTGAAAATATCTCATTCTTTCGTCATAATCTGGATCAGTAGTACTCAGAGTCTGAGCATATGATTTCTCACTCCATAACCAGTCTTCATCTTTTTCTGAACAGCACCGCTTGTATTTTTTACCAGATCCGCAAGGACAGGGTTCATTTCTTCCAATTTTTTCATCTTTAAAAAATTCATTAAGCAAGGGCCTCAATTTTTCTTCGTTTTTCTTGCATTTTTCTTTAAAGCTTTCTGGATCTTCAATGATGTGAATTGTATCTTCTATTTCAATTTTGTCCTGGCGGGATAAGTGTTTCATTTGTGATAATCTCTTTAATAAGGGCAGGACTTCTTTTACTCCTTGCGACTCAAATTCGTAGGTAAACATCGCTACATTAAACCATCCTTCATACTTTTTATGATTATCTATGTACTCTTCTGTGATCCTTTTCATAAAGTTGTACACTTTGTCGTTTTTTATTCTCCCTAAGGCACTGGATAAATATGTATAATGTTTTTTATTATTGAAATTGCTTTCTAACTCAGTTATTAATGGATCTATTGTTGCTTCTCCAATATTGCTCAAACTAAGCATAGCATCTTCGCAACCTTCAAAATAATCAGAATCTTCATTTTTCTTTATGAAATTAATTAAGTGTGGAATTGACTTTTCACTTTTTATTTCTTTTAAAATTTCTAAAGCAAAAAGACAACCCCATGTTTCTTCTCTTTTTATTAATTGATGTAATTCTTCTAGAGAGATATCCCCAAGAGCTATCAATTCTTCAACTATCGGATTTAACCTATTTTTTACTGTTGGATAGTTTAGTCTATATCCTGCGTCGTTATCATACTTTTTTAACTCTTGAGTTAAATGGTCCACACGTTCTTTGTTTATTAACACTTTTCTATGATCTTTTGATGTTTTCTTAAATATAAAAAACTATCTTTAGTTTACTTACTAACTTACTAAGTAAGTAACTTAATAAGAAACATTTAAATACCATCTAAGAAATAGATTTTATAGAAAAAAGAGTGAAAAAATACTTACTTCTTATTGAGGATGAGAAACTTTGGGAGAGATTTAAGGCTATTATTGCAAAGGATCTCAATACTGAAATCTTAGAACTTATTAAAAAAAAGGTGAATGAGAAAAAATGAATACAAAAGCACAAATAACGACATTCGTCATTATCGGTATTCTTGTTGTTGTATTAGCTGTTGGTATTTATTATTTACGAGATAAACTTCTGGATAGGATTTCTCCGAAAGATATTCAGGTTCCTGACCAGGCACAGGGAGTCAAAATCTTTGTTGAAGAATGCTTTGATGAAACATTAGAGCGAGCTGTCACTCTCCTTGGACAGCAAGGCGGATATATTGAATTGCCGAGCGATCCTATTCACGTTGGACCATTTACGAATTATCTTTCTGTTTTTGGCAGTAATCGTGTTGTTTACTGGTATTATCAGGCAGATAATAATGTCAAGTATATCCAGGTTCCTACTATTCCTTCGATGGAACAAGAAATCTCTACTTATGTGACGAATCATCTTATGGATTGTTTAGGAACATTTAATGAATTTGAAGGATTTATGATAAAGAAAGGAAGAATTAAAGTAGAAACAGATATTTCTCATTCAGAAGTTATTTCACGAATGACTTTTCCTCTTGAAATTGCTAAAGGGGATTTTACTTTTACCTTTCCTGAATTTTACGGAACTCTAGACGTGCCTCTTGGAGATTTGTATACTGTTGCTAAACGTGTTTATGATGAACAAGAAGATGATCTTTTTTTTGAGAAAAAAACTCTTGATATTATGAATTTCTATGAACAAGTTCCTGTTGTTGGTGAAACAAGTGACTGTGTTCCTCCTATTTGGCTTTCTGAGAATGTTAAGACGGATCTTAGATCTATTTTACGGGATAATATTTTATTTTTTCGTGTAAAAGGAACTAATTATATTATTAATAAGAATCATAACTTTTTTGAGATGGATGCTGGTATTGATGATCCTGCTGTTGAAGCAAACTTTCTTTTTTCTCCTCTCTGGCCATTCGAGATGCGCGTTTTTCCTGAAAAGGACGGATTATTGAAAGGAAAAAGTGTTACTGAAGCTCTTGGAAAGGCACGAGGTATTGCTGAAAGTTTTGTTTGTTTAAGCACGTATGAATTTTTGTATGATGTGAAATATCCTCTTTTGGCTATTTTTAATAAAAATGGGTATACTTTTCAATTTGCTACTATGGTTGTTATTGACAAAAATAAACCACGAACTAATGATGATCCTTTCTTAACGTTTGAAGGCTATGATCAGCGCTTTTGTCAGGGACAAACTGATTTTATTGTGGATACTGTTGATACAAATTTTAATAATTTGAATAATGTTAGCGTTTCTTACCAGTGTATTAATCACCGCTGTCCTTTAGGAATAAGCGAGTATGGATCTTGGCGTGGAAAAGTTCCCTTTTGTATTAATGGTGTGTTTATTGCTGAGAAAGAAGGATATCATTTTGGAAAAAGTTACCTTTCGACAAACACGGAAGGAAGTGCTCTTGTTTCCTTAGAACCTTTAACAACTCTTAATGTTAATGTTCTTGTGAATAGAGCAGGAAGCGGACGTTTAGAAAAGAATGAAAAAGTACATATTCAACTTGAGGAACCAGATAAAGAGTATAGTACCTTTGTATTGTACCCTGATCAGCAGACGATTAAATTGATTCCTGGAAATTATAAGGTTCGATTACTTCTTATTAGTCCACAACCAGATGGTTATGAAATTGGTGAAAAGAAAATTACTAACTGCTTTGAAGCACCTCGTGGCGCTGTTGGCGGAGTATTGGGTCTTACTGAAGAAAAATGCCAGACTGTGACGATTCCTGGAACGACTGTTGACGAACTTGTTACTGGAACACAGGAATTTTCTTTTTTTGTTACTGAAAATGATCTTACTCGTAACACTCTTACGTTTTATGTTCCTTTTCACGGAGTTATTCGTGACGTTACAGAATTAGCACAACTTACGGAACAACAAACTGTATTACCGGAGTTTACATGAACAAACAATTTATTAGCTTCTTTTTTGTGTACCTTCTTGTTAGTTTACCTTTTGCCTTTGCTCAAGCTCTTCCCCGTGGACCGACACGAGATCCCATTATTAAAGATGATAATACGGGAAGAAGTATTAATGCTTCTGCAGATGTAGGAAATGCCGAGCTTAATATTGAGTTTATCGGTCCTACTTCTTCACGAGATATCGATATTGATAAAAATTTAACGATTACTGGAGAAGATACATTTTCTGGCGATTTTGTGATTTCTGTTAATCGATATGAGCCTGTTGTTTTAACGACGAGTTTAGTCGAAGAAGCGAATGTTCCTGTTTATGCATTTATTTCAGGGCGTTCACTTATTAACTATGATGTTTCTCCGAAAGTCCGTAGTATGAGTTTGAATGTTATCGGTGGCAATACGAAGTATGTTGCGGGAACTCCCCAGTGGAAGCCTCCTACTGTGTTTACTGAGAATGATCTTGGTTATATTGAGACACGTATTAAACGTATTCCAAAAGAGGAAGATGTTCCTCGACGTGTTGATTTAAAGTTACGAGCACGTATTTATTATGAAGGGGATGTTACTGCTCCTGTTTTTGGTGGAAAAGAGGTAAAACGATTAAAAGAGAGTCGCGATCTCAATATTTTTCAAGAGAATGCTTTTGTTGATCCTCAGTATGAGATCTTTGGCGGACGAGGATATGTGCGTGTTGGAAGAATAAGTGCTGATTGTGCTACGTTTTACATTTATAGGCAAGATGGTGTTTATCGTGATACTGTTGATGCTTGTGCCGGGCAAGAGACGAGGACTGTTAGTTTATTTCCAGAATCAAATTTTGTTGAAGATACTGTTCGCATTCGTTTAGATCGTGTTATTCGTAGTGATGATGATATTGTTGAATTTGATATTGGTGGAAAAAATGTTCGCTATAATCGTTATGATAAATATCAAATATCTCGGGATATTGTAAGTAATACTGCTGATAGTTATGCTCGTTTTCCTGATTCTATGATAGAGAAGAGTGACTGGGTTGTCGAAGAAATTTTTGTTCCGCCTCAAAATGATCGTAGTAAATCATTTGTTCGCCTTCAAAATATCAATACGCTTCATCGTGTTATTCTTATTGAAGGATTTGATGAAGCACAAATGAGGGAATGGTATGCGCGCTTTTATACTGT
>CAYIBE010000011.1:0-10156 GCA_964361555.1 Candidatus Woesearchaeota archaeon
TATTCTTTTAGAATAGGGAGTGTACTAATAAACAAGTAGGATTTCAGTGAGGCCTGCGTTTCGTAAGATATATAAATGGGCTTTCTGAGATTATGCCGAATGAGTGGTTTAGAGAATTTCTATCATAAACGGTACAAGCTTCTTTTATTGATTCCTTTAGCACTTTTTTTGCTTAGTATATTTATTATATGGCAGTTTAATGAACAAAACGGCGATTATTTTGAGAAAGATGTTTCTCTCCGCGGAGGAGTAAGTGCTACGATCTATTTAGACAAGGAGTTTAATATAGAGAATATTGAGTCTTTTCTTACAGAGAAACTTGGTCGTGAAGTGTTTATACGTTCTCTTGCCACAACTGAAGGTAATACTCATGGTTTCCTTGTAGAAGCAGTAGATATTGATGCTGATCATTTACAGGCATTACTTGAGGAGTTTCTTGCTGTCGATCTTAACGATGAAAACTTTTTTGTTGAAGAGACAGGAAGTAGGTTGGGTGAAGACTTTTATGCGCAGATGATTCGTGCTGTGTTTATTGCTTTTGTGCTCATGTGCATTACTGTTTTTATTATCTTTAGAAAAGTTGTTCCTTCTTTAGCAGTTATCCTTTCTGCACTTCTTGACCTTATTGTTACCATTGCGCTGATTGATCTTCTTCATATACGTATTTCTGCGGCTGGGATAGCTGCAGTATTATTACTTGTAGGATATTCTATTGATACGGATATGTTGCTCACGACTAGGATGATTAAACGAAAAGAAGGTACAATCTGGCAGAGAATTGTTAGTTCTGCTAAAACTGGATTGACGATGACTGCTGCCGGACTTGTTACTACCCTTATCGGCTATTTCCTTGCGACAAATCTCGTATTACAACAAATGTTTTTGATTATCTCTCTTGGTTTGATTATTGATGTTATTGCAACGTATATTATGAACGCTAGTTTACTCACCTGGTATCTGGAGAAAAAAGAACATGTCTAAACCAAAGGTTTTTAGTATACGAAATATTATTCTCCTTATCTCGCTTATCTTCGCTGTTTTAGCGATTAATCCTAATCCCTGGGCACAAGGTATTCAAGTAACATCTGTTCGCGGCATTGCTGCCGAGAATGGATTAAAAACTGGAAGTATTGTCGAAAGTGTTAACGGGCAAGCTGTTGATTCTGTTGCTGAATTTAATATAATACTTAATCAAAGTTTTCGTATTAATGCGACATATGTTATTAGGACAAATCAGGGAGAAGTTGCGTTTATTTCTTCTGACAAGCCGGAGATTGTTGTTAAGAATGTTCAAAAAACGAATATTGAAAAGGGTTTAGATCTTGAAGGAGGAACGAGAGTTCTTTTACGGCCTGTTTCTGATACGCCAGTGACTGAAAATCAAATCAATGATCTCATTGACGTGCTTAATAATCGATTAAATACGTATGGATTAAGCGATCTTGATATTCGACGTGCGAAAGATCGAGAAGGGAATAATCTTGTTCTTGTTGAGATTGCTGGTGCTTCACGACAAGATGTTAAAGAACTCGTTGAAGGACAAGGTATTTTTGAAGCAAAGATTGCTAATAAGACGGTTTTTGTTGGAGGTAAACATGATATTACGTATGTGTGCAAAGATGATGGTAGTTGTTCTGGCATACGTGCTTGTACTCCTAGTGAAACTGGATATTCTTGTCGCTTTGAGTTTGTTATTAACCTTAGTCCTGAAGCAGCAAAGAAACATGCTGAGATTACTTCTTCTTTAGAGACTGTTAGCCAGGAAGGAGGTAGTTACTTATCTGAACCTCTTGATCTTTATCTTGATAGTGTTCTTGTTGATACGTTACGTATTAGTGAAGATTTGAAAGGAAGAGAAACGACTTCTATTGCTATTTCTGGACCAGGTATTGGCGCAAGTGAACGAGATGCATATGATGATGCACTGAGAAATATGAATAAATTACAAACTGTTTTAATTACGGGAAGTTTACCTCTGAAGCTTGAAATTGAAAAATTAGATAGTATTAGCCCTCTTCTTGGTAAAGAAGCTATACGCAATGTGTTATTGATTGGTTTCCTCTCTATGTTAAGCGTTGCTCTTGTGCTTGTTGTACGTTATCGTAAATTTAAGATTGTTATTCCTATTATGATTACTTTGGTGAGTGAAGTGCTGATTCTTTTAGGTGTTGCTTCTTTAATACAATGGCGACTAGATATTGTTTCTATTGCTGGTATTGTTACTGCAGTTGGTACTGGTGTTGATGATCAGATCGTTATTGTTGATGAAGTATTACGAAAAGAAGCGCAAGTGTATAACTGGAAGCAAAAAATTAAACGTGCTTTTTTTATTGTTTTTGCTGCGTACGCGACGACCGTTGTTGCTATGATTCCACTTTTAAATGCCGGTGCTGGACTTGTACGAGGATTTGCTGTTACTACAATTATTGGTGTAACTATTGGCGTATTTATTACTAGACCTGCTTATGCAAGTATGATTGAACGGTTATTGGAAGAATAGTAATATATTGATGATCTATCTGATAGTATAACTTATCTATGCGACTATTATTTGTTTTCTAGGTACTTGGTGTCTTCCCTCTCTTTACGTGGTTGTTCTATTAATTCTAGTATATCTTCTATTCTTTGCTTGGGATATATTTCGAAAAGACTAAGAAGTTTCTTTAGGTATTTTGCGCCAAAACCCTTTCTAAATCCTTTTTCTAGTCGCGCTAAATGAGATTGATTAATGCTTAGAAAGTCTGCTACTTCCTGTTGTGATAATCCTGCTTGTCGCCTAAAATCTAGTAAAACTTCACCAATGTGACTATAGTTTCCTTTATAAATTACCTGACATTTTCCTGGTACTTTAAATTCTGTTAGCTCGGTCACTCCTTGGATTTGTTCAACTTTTCTAATGTAATTGCAAATAACCTTGTCATTTCCTAACTCTGTTGTTAGTTGAGTCGTTGCCACAAATAAGTTAATGGCTTCTGTTGGAGATTTGGAGTTTTGTATTCTTTGCTCTAATCTTGCTACAACTCCTTCTAAGCTTTCCATTATAGTTGGCACTATATCTCGTCTAAAAATCACAACATAGCTGTTTGGATCGAATTTTCCTTCTGACATTAAATAGAAAATGTCTTACCTGATATTTAAAGTTTTCTCTTTTGTTACTATTTTTAAGTTGCTATTAGTTTATTTCGTGGAAACGCCGACGGCAGGATTTGAACCTGCATGTCCAATGGACCTGGTTTTCGAGACCAGTGCACTACCAGATTATGCGACGTCGGCATCTTTTTAAAACTTAAACTCTTGACGTATTAAATGTTTCCCATTGTTCATTTTCTTACCTCGTTTGGCTTATTTCTTGTTCTCTTTCCTTTCTTTGGTTTCTGGAGTTTCGCTGTGTTTATTGGTGGATTTTTCATTGATGTTGATCATTATTTTGCTTATGCAATTGAAAAAAAGAGATTTCATCCTCTTTTATGTTATAAAGAATTGACGAATGAAAGTGTTCGTAATAAAAAGTTATTTACAAAAAGAAAAAAAAGACCGTTATATCTTCGATGGGATCGATTGCACATTTTTCATGTATGGGAGTTTGTGGTTCTTATCTTTTTGTTAATTTTTCTTCATACTTTTTTTCTTCTTATTTTTTTAGGAATGATTTTACATCTTAGTTTAGATTTCATTGATCTGTGGAAAGAGCGAGTTTATGGAAGAAGGGCGCTCTCTTTTTTTGGATGGCTACAAAGACGTACTAGAAAATAGCCGGCGTTACGTAGACTTCTAATAATGCGGCAATAAAGATAAGGAAAATAGCTATCATGACTAAATCAACAGAATCTAGTAAGATTTTTCTGAAGGAGGGTGAATCAAAATCATGTCTTATTACTGCTACTGAGATTATGCCTCCTGCTAATCCTGCAGTAAAATATGCAAGAATTTCTACTGGACCGTGAATGATATATTTTAACATGCTTAGTGAAAAAATTCCGAAGTATCCTGCAACTTTTACTAGGCCTGTTTTTGCTGCTAACGTCGCAACTTCTGCTCTAAAAAATGATCCCATTGCTGCGCCAATAACAGAGGCATTCCACGTTAGGATGAATATTGCTCCTGCTCCATAAAAAAATGAAAAAAACAGCGAGAATAACATGACTTTGAGATTATTTGAAAATATTTGAAGGAATACTGCAGATTGATTTGAGAGAGCACCGCTCACTGCTGATCCGACGATGCCACCATTAATTGTTCTTATTGTTTCTATTTGTGCATTGTACGTTATCTGCACTAATTTTTCTGGAAGAAGGATATACCCTAGAGAGAATGCTATGACAAATCCAAAAAAGAGGAACATATACGCTATTAAAATGCGAGAATGATGTTTCAGGAGCTTGCTTTCTTTTATGTTTTGTGAATCTATAAACTCTTCATGTTTTGTTGTTCTGTAGATTAAGGGTAATGCTGCCATTACTGTCAGAAAAACGAGCACTAAGCTTGCTTGATTTTTAAAAATCCATAATCCGAGAAATGTTCCTATGCCTGCATAGAGGATACCAAGAAAAAACAATCGCTGGGGATGAATCACGACTTTTTTTGGATCAAGGAGTGCTTCTAAAACCATTCTTTAGTTGTATTTTAGTTTCTTTATATATTTTGTTATTAAAAATGTTTATATAGGACGTTCATGTATGATTGATGATGAAGAAAAAGGTGATCTGCTTTGATTTAGATAATACCTTGATTAATTCTGAGAAGGCACATGTACTTGCATATAATGCTGCTTTGCAGAAACATGGGTTTAAACCTGTTTCTTTTTCCCGCATCGTTCATATTTTTGGCAGACCTAATCAAGAAGTAGCGCGCATATTGACAAAAAGTTCTGACGTTCGCCTTATTGAAAAAGTGCATCACGATCATTATACGTTTTTGATACACGAGTATTCTCGTTATGCACGTGTTTTTCCTGGAGTGATTTCTACTTTAAAAAAATTAAAGAAAAAATATCGATTTGTAGTTCTTTCGAATACTTCACATGGCAGTATCCTTGCTCTTCTCAAAAGCGCTGGTTTATCAAGAACATTATTTGATGCGGTGGTAGGTAATGATGACGTTCTGCACCCTAAACCATGGCCTGATGAAATCCTTTATGCTGAAAAACTTCTCCATGATAAAGCTCTGTTCATGGTTGGTGATTCTATTTACGACGTTATGGCAGGAAAAAAAGCGAGAGTGAAGACTATTGCCATTCTTTCTGGTCGATATACGAGAAAACAGTTGGCTGTATATCAACCAGATTTTATTGTCAAGGAATTTAAGGATCTTTTAACGATTCTTCCTCTTTAATATACGTATTTTTTTATAATCATCTTTATAAATATTGAGCATTTTTGAGTGATAAATGGAATATGAGCTTAAAGGAAAAGAGGGAAAAGTGAAGCGCTACGAAGTTTCTTATAGCCAGGTTCTTCAAAAACAAACCAATAATCTTCTTATTGGGCTTATTATTCTAATTATTGTCCTCTTGCTTGTCGTTGGATTTACTTTATTTGAGATTAATGCGCTCAATATCCCTACCAGACTGATTTCTGCGGCAGCGAGATCCTAACGAAAGTTATTTAAATGTCGATGAATAGAGAATATCTTAAAAGAGGTTATATGGAAAGAGATAATAAAATTCTTGTAAGTGCGATTCTTATTATTAGTATTGCTCTATTTGCTTCTAGTTTACCTCTTGGTATTAGCGGCAAGGCTGTTAAACGGGACTGTAGTCTTTCTGTTGCTACTGTATCTCCTTCTGTTATTTATCCTGGTGATACGCTCCGTATTGATTTTTCTAGTTCATCTGAGGCTACACCTGGTGCAGATTATAACGGTATTGAACTTCCTGTTTACCTCAATAGAGCACCTCCCGGCATTTCCTGTGAAAACGGCGAACGTGTTGACAGCTTTAGAAAGCTCGATGGATGTAATGGCAATACGTGTGATGCTGGCAGCATTACTGTAAAGACTTTTTCCAAAGAAGTGAGCGGCACTTGGCTTCCTGGCCAATATTGTGTTACTGCTATTGATCGATGTACGCAAGAAAGGAGAATATTTACCACGTTTAACTTACAATAATGATCTCATTATTCATAAATATTAATAAACAAGGAGGTTTATCGAATGGAAAGAAATAACAAGACCTTACTGATTGCAGTATTGATTATGCTTTTAGCATTGGTGTCTTTAAACTTTAACAATATCAGTGGAAAGGTAACAAACGATCAGGTGCAGGTTACGGTTAGCCCGACAAGTGTTGGCGCTCCAGGATGTGTTAATGTGTTTGTTGACGCTGGTAAAACAGTAGAGTGTACTGCAAATCTCTATCTAGATGGAACGAGGGCATTTGGTCTTACCGATAGAATTTGCTCTGGGAGCATTAATTCTGGTGTATTCCGTGGTGAGTTCTGCCTTGATTCACGAGTAGAGCCTGGTACTAGTTATGCTATTGGTGTCAATACTCGAGATGGCGACGTCGTTCTTTCAAACACGTTCAGCGTCTATTAATTTTTTTATTTTTTTTAATTATGGCAACAACTGTTCGAGTAAAAACAGGAAAGAATAATACTCTTTTATTGGTTTTAGCAGTGATTATTTTATTGATGCTTGTTGTTGTGGTTCTTAAGAACATTAGTGGTTTAGTGACTTCAAATGTGAAAGCGAGTTTAGATGTCAATCGTGAGATAATAACCTGTGATCGATACGATAACTCTCATGCTATTTCTCTTACTATTGATGCTGGTTCTGATAGCTTGGATAATGAATTTATTTTTAAATCTGCGCGCACTGGTGAGATTATAGAACGAGATAGTCTTTGTGGAAAGCAGACGTGCGAAGGGAGAATAAATAAAAATTTCATTATCTCGTGTAACGTTCCTTCTGGAGAATACTATTTTGAAATTAATAGAATCTGTAATGCGCAAGAATGCGAAACTTTTGAACCTGTTATTCGATCTGGCATTGTGGAAATAACCCATGTTTAACCTGAAAAAAGATGACACGCTGCTTGTTGGAGCAATTTTTCTTGTTTTCGTGATTCTTCTTGTTGGTGCGAATTTTAGTGGCATTACTGGACAGATTGTAAAAGAACGATCGACAACAACGCTTCTTGTTTCTCCACAAGTTGTTTCTGTTGGACAACCTGTATATGTTACTGTTATTCCTGGGCCCGGGGGGGTGAATCAAAAAACTAGTTTTTATCAGGCAGAAGATAATTTGAGAAAAATCTCTGTTGATACGCTCTGCAATCAATATATTTGCAAACAAGAAGGCAGCTTACGTTTTATTATTCCTTCACATTGGGAATATGGTGTTTACTATGTTAAAGTTTATGATTATGCATCACAGACTTTTGTTGTGGAAGATTTTACTGTCGTTAATTAGATTATCTTATGTTTTTTTATTATAATTTTATCTTTTTCTGCTTCTATAAGTACTTCATCATCAACTCCAAATTCGCTAATATCTGTAATTAATTTTGGCAAGCGTATAATCCCTGATTTGATATCGAGAGGAATAATCAGTTCTTTTTTCTTTGTATGTTTTGATTCTCTTTCTATCTCTTTGAAAATATCTCCAACTGTATTTTCTTTTTTAGCAGCTTGTACTTCTTTTGTTCTCTTTGCGAGATATTCTGCTATTTCACGCGCAATATTTTTTTTCGTATACTTTGTTATGCCTTCAAGTCCTGGAGAGAGATTGACTTCTATCACATTTAGCTTTCCTCCACTTTCGAGAATATCAATTGCGCATATCTCTGCACCCACTGCTTTTGCTGCCTTTACTGCAATTTGCTCCATGTCCGCATTTAATTCGTATGGTTGACCTGTTGCACCTGCATGGATATTTGCTCGTAGTTCTGATCGTTCTGCTTTTCTTTTCATTGCTCCGATAACTTTATTTCCTGCGACTATTGCTCTTATGTCTGTCGCATCTGTTTCTATATATTCTTGAATAATATACGGTTGATTAAATACTTCTAATGTGTCTAATATTGACCTCGCTGAACTTACTGAATCAGCAAACATTACGCCCTTTCCCTGCGTTCCTGACGGGATTTTCATGATAACAGGATAATGTATTTGATCTAACAATTTTTTTGCTGACTCTGTTGTTGCTGTAAAATACGTTTTTGGAAATGGTACTCTGTTTTTTCTTAACTCGAGAAGTGTTAAAAATTTATCATGCCCTATCGTGAATGTTTCTGGTTGTAATGGCATATAGACTTCTGCATGTAATGCCCGCGTAATTGATCTCTGGAGTGGCGCGTATCTGAAGGAGCCACGTACGTAGATACAGTCGTACTCGTTCAACTCTTTACCTTCGTGAATTACTTTGAGACTTTCTGAGGCCATTACCTCTGTTTTTCTTATATCGATATGGTCTGCTGTATCAAAGAACTGTTTTGCTTCCTCTAAGATGCGTTTACTACTTGGACCATTAAGGCTTATTATTGCTAATCTCATTTTTTTGGGTCGATTAAAAATCCGTTTTTAAGAATATCTTTTCCTATGAGGACCTTATAGTTCATCTGTTCTCTTTTTGCTGCAGTAAATTCTACGGTAAACTTTTTTCCTTGTATAATGAGTTCTGCCAGGTACACTTCTCTGTCTTCTTTTCCTGTTGAAGAACGTATTGATCTTTTTTTTCCTGTTGGTGTGAGAGATAATAAATTTATGAGAGAGCGGCAGATTGAGCTTCTATCTGCGCCTGTGTCTATCTTTGCTTTGACGTTTTTTCCGTTAATTTTTACTGTTTCGATGAGGCCGAGCATTGTTTTATCCATTTCTTCTCTTAAGAATAACTGGTTTTTTAAACATTCCTATGAGGAAAGAGTTATAAAGAAAAGGAGAATAGACTCTTTGAAGAGATGGATCAAACATTAGACCTCAAAAAACATTCCAAGTATTTTTTTATTGCTAGTTTTCTGTTAGTGAGTGTTATCTCTGTTATTCTCGCCTGGCCATTTATTTCTTCTATCTTTGGCGCAGTTGTTCTTGCTTATCTTTTTCATCCTGTTTACGAGTTTATTTTTCGACGAATAAAGAATGAAACTCTTTGTGCATTGATTGTTTCTCTTCTTGTTTTAGTCGTACTTTTTGTTCCTTTGCTTTTTGTTGCAAATACGTTGTTTAAAGAAACTTCAAATTTTTTCTTCGCTGTGCGTGATATTA
The DNA here is from genome assembly GCA_964361555.1 of Candidatus Woesearchaeota archaeon. Classification (GTDB taxonomy): domain Archaea; phylum Nanobdellota; class Nanobdellia; order SCGC-AAA011-G17; family JACPIM01; genus CAYIBE01. The sequence continues at coordinate 9,201 of CAYIBE010000011.1, forward strand.
AATTTGATGAGATTAGCACGCGACTTAGTACGTTATTTGGTGAAAACCTTGATGTTTCTAGCTTGTTAAAGGATGCGCTCAATCGATTATCCGTTGTGTTGTTGCAAACTGTTGATAATTTTATTCTTAATCTTCCTCAAAAAATTCTTTCTGGCTTTGTTATGTTTTTTGTTATGTTTTATTTTCTTAAAGATGGGAAGCGCATTTTGTTTAGCGTGAAGGAAGCATTGCCACTAAAAAGAAAATATAAAGAAGATATTGCTAAGAAATTTAATGAAACTATTTATGCAACTATGTACGGTCTTGTGTCTACTGCTATTATTCAAGGCATTATTGGTACTATTGGCTTATGGATTTTTGATGTACCTTCTCCTATCTTATGGGGGATTGTTATGATTATTGCTGCGATGATCCCTTTTGTCGGTGCTGCATTTGTTTGGCTTCCTGCTTCTCTCTTAAAATTATCTGCAGGCAATACGACAGAAGGGTTTGGGCTTTTACTGTATGGATTGTTCATTGTCAGCACTATCGATAATATTCTTCGACCAAAAATTATTGGAAGACGTAGTAAGGTTCATCCTGCTCTTGTTCTTGTTGGTGCATTAGGTGGCATCAAGCTTTTTGGGCTTATTGGTATTGTTATTGGCCCTTTAGTACTTGCTATATTGACTGTCTTTTTTGATTTATATTTAAGCGAAGATTATGAAGAGGCTTAACTTGGTATTAAAAATTTATGATATTGCCAAATCGTGGTTTTTTAGCACAGTAAACTTAATAAAGTGAATTTATTCGTTGAGGAGTATGAAGAGTATTCGCCTTTTAATTGTTGTCATGCTCTTCGCTCTTGTTTTATCGGTCGGAGCGATTGGAGAGATTAGAAAGATTGACATTCAGAAAGGACAAACTGTTAATCTTGATCTTGGCTTAAAAGAAGGTATAGAGCTTAATCTTTATGA
>CAYIBE010000012.1:0-10134 GCA_964361555.1 Candidatus Woesearchaeota archaeon
ATCAGTAATTCTCCTTTTTCTGTAATCTTACAATCTAATGGTTGATTTATCTTCCAGCCTTTAGCAAGAACTATTTGTTTTGGCAACACTATCATAAATGATGCATTATTTTTTAGAAGTTTCACTTTCTTATTTTTTTAAATAGCACTATAATGACTGATGAAATAAAGTAGGTATAAATAGATTGAGCTAAAATAGCTAAAATGGAAACAACTAGTGATGATTGATTATTTGCTAGAAGCAATGTTGGCCATAATATCCGAAAGGTAACTCCAGAAGCATTGCAAATAAAATTCTGAAAGGGTTCTTTTCCGCCGAAGCTAGTCATCTGACATTCTTCCAACATACCAAGGAGAGCGCTAAATGGTAATACTATCAAGAGCAACAAAAATATTACTAACTTCTGCCATGTGAACTTAAGAAATTCTTTCCATTCCATCTCGTTTAAACAACAGTACATAAATCTATATAAAGCTTCGTTTCCTTTAATCATAAAAATAGAAGGGCGTTATCATATTTTAATCTCGCCGGGTCGCGGCGATATCATTTTTTCTTCTTGTTTGTTTCTCTCGAGAATTATTCTGGTGGTATGGCTCAATTGAGATGCCAAGTTTTTATAAAAGATCCATAAATTCTTCTCTTGTTAATTTAGCTTGCCTAATAATCTCAAGCAGAGTACCTTTATCTACTTCTTTATGGTTAGGAACTACTGTCGCAATTTCTCCTCCAGATATATGTTTCTTCATGATAACGTGACTACCTTTTTGTCTCATTATCACAAACCCAGTTCTAGAAAGAGCCTTAATAACTTCCTTACCTGATAATCTGGGGAGTTTTGTCATCGAGTTTAACCTCGAAATTCACCACGATAGTATCTCCTGAAGAAATTTCTTCTGGAATACCCCTCTCCTCTATGTATAATTCTACTGCTTCTTTTAAATTATTTATTGCTTCCTCAACAGTATAACCCTGACTAACTACATCTAATTCTGGGCATAATGCAACAAATTGTTTTTCTCCTTTTCTTATGATTGCTGTAAAAGATCTCATATTATGTTGTAGTCTATTCTCATTTATAAGCTTAATTGTTTGCTTTGTAATGTGTTCCTAGACGTTGTTCTTTTTTCTCTTATTTGAATACCTTTCCTGTTTCTTGTGACCAGAATAATAAATCGAGTTCATCTATTGGAATATTTACTTTTTTTGCGAATTTCTTGAAATTTTCTTCTATTTCTCTATATCTTTTCTCTGTTACTGTTTTTGGAATTTCTGGAATGACCTGGTATTTCTGTAAATTTTTTAAAATATGTCTGTCGAGGATCGCTAAATTTTCATGACCGAGATTTCGCATCGCATGTGCCACTTCTTTATTTCCATATCCTTTAATATTGTTTAATAACCATGAACGAAGATTATTAGGATCTTCTTTGAGTTTTTCTGTTATTGTTTCGTATTTTTCTTTTAATTCGAGAAGATAGTTTGTTTTGTTGTTGTGAAAACGTATTTTCTTTTTTAGTATTGATTTAGGATTTATTTTTTTATGAAGAAAATCTAGTTTTTTCAATTCTTGAATACACTCGTCTGCTCTGAATCCTGAAGATTGCGGCGTTAAAATACAGAAGCATAGTTCGTAGAAAATATCGTTGCCTTTTACGTTTTTGAATTCTTGGAGACGTGCTTTAATTTCTTTTTTTCTCTTTTGATATTCTTGTTGTAGTGATGTCATCATTTCTCATGTGTCGATTTCTTTTTTTCTTTTATTAAGGCATCGTCCTTTAATTTATTGATTAGATTTTGAATTGTTTGTTGATCTTCGGAGATTCCTACGTAAGGAATTGTTTTTTCTTTTGTGTACGCTTTCTTAACTAACGTTTGTACATATGCTTCAGTATCTTTTGTTCTTAAGAATTGATCTTGCTTTAGTTTTTCTTTTTTTTCTTGTGGCTTTATTGTTTCAAAATTTTTTTGTGGAAGAGAGAGTGTGATATATTCCTTCTGTTTATTTTTTCGTGCTACAAGTTCTTTTAATTTTTTAATCATGGTAGCTTTTATGTGTTTTTTGTTATTTTAAGGATTGTGGTAATTATTTCAAATGTAATTCCACAATATCATTATCGGCTAGTTTGTGATCTAAACCTGCTTGTGCTCCCGGGAATCTCGTACTTTTTCCCCAAACGCGAGAGAATCTGAAGTTTTTTAAGAAGTCTTTATGAACATGCTCTGCAAGATCTCTTATTGTTGATCCTTTTGCCAGAGCTATTGGAGGATATGTTGGTTTTTTTCCAGGCATTTTTGTCTGCACCTTTATAAGATTCAACCGTTTCCATATCTCATCTCCGATATTTTCTTGTTTATTGTAAATAAATATAGGAACGTTAATTTCTGCCTTCACTAGTTCTTCATCAAGTAGTTTTTTTTGTTCTGGTGTATTAAAAAATAGGATCATTAGATCCGCTTGCTTTATAATTGCTATATATGTTGGACCTTTTTCTGATGCTTCAAAATTTTTGAAAATAGACGGAATTTCTATACATTGTAATTTTACACCATGATAATCATAAATGCCTATTTCTGGCTTTTTTGTCGTGTATTCATATTCGCTTATTTTAACGTTTGCTCCTGTAAGTTTTTTTAATAGTATTGATTTTCCTGTTCTTGTTGTTCCTATGAGAACAATAGTCGCTGCTCCTTCTTTTTTTATTGAAAGAGAAAAACCTCTTTTTCCCCGCTTTTTGTTTTTAGAGAGTTTTGCTTTTAATTTTGCAATTTTGCTTTTTATGTCGGCGCGAAGTGACTCTGCACCTTTATGCCCTGGTGACTTCGATAACATTAGTTGGAGCGCTTTTAACTTTTCTTCATCTGTTTGTGCTTGCTCATACACCTTTAGTGCATTTCCATATTCGTAATCGGCATTTATTGGCATGGTTATAATTCCTTTAGCGCGTTCCTAAACCATTCTTTAAGTTTTACTATTGTTCCTTTTACCTCTATAACGTTTTCTTTATTCAGTTTTGTAAATATGCTTAGAGGAATATTTTTTCTTGGTAGTTCTCCTAGTTCTATAAGGATATTCATTATTTTTCTCTCGCTCACATTAAATTCTTCCATGATGTTTAGAGCTATTTCTTTATTTTTCTTTCTGAGTATTCTGTGTTTTTCATACAGAACAATTATTAAAATAATGATGAGCACAAGAGAAAATATCCAAGGAAAGTAGAATAATGTATAATAATTTTTTTTCTTGGGAATGGTTCGTATGATATAGTTTAGCTTTTTGTTGATGTTTTCTTGGGAGTAAAACGCATAATTATTTTCACCGCAAATAATAGCCATCAATGGTTCTTTTTTTCTTCCGTAGGAAACTAAATCTTCTTTTGAGGGCGTGCAACTGCCGTCGAGGTGAGAATGAATTGTTGCTATTGTTCCAAACTTTGGACATCCTGTATGTTCGATATGGAATGGACTGTCTTCGAGAACATTGGGATATGTTTCTTTTGTTACTTGATATATTTTTTCTGCATACTTTCCTTTTAAACATGAAACAAATTCTGTTTCCTGATTAAATCTGTTATTGAGCGAGTCTGCAATATCTTGAGGAATAATAATTGTTGCTTCGGCATCTGTTTTTATGAACAAGGGAGGAATAATACGTGAAATGCAGCTATGATCAATACATGTTGCATCGATAAAACAAGGGTTATCTTCTGGGCATGTTTTGCAATCTTCTGTATTATCTATTTTCCCATCTCCGCAGAAAGCTAACGAAATAGGTAATAGAAGGATACATATGAGAAAAACCTCTTTTTTCATATTGATGTGTACTCTTCTTTTTTATATTTCTTTGCCTTGTTTTAATGTCTCCTATATTATCCTTTTTGGGAATAATTATTCGTATCGCAGAGCTTCTACGGGACGTAATCGCGATGCACTGCGCGCAGGTAATATTCCTGATCCCATTCCTATCAAAAATGCGAAAAGAAGGCCGAAAAGCATTAGTGAAACGTTTAATGTGACGATTAGTTTAAATCCGGCTTGTGTTGAGTATTCTCCTATAGCCAATGATATAAGTGAACCAAGTATGACACCGAAGAAACCACCAACAAATCCCATTAAACCTGATTCTATTAAGAAAATAAGGAGAATGTCGCTGTTTGTTGCGCCAATTGATTTCATAATACCTATATCTTTTGTTCGCTCGAGGACTGCAGTATACATCGAATTTGTAATGCCGACTGCACCAACAATTAACGAAATTGCTGCAATACCCACTAAAACAAATTGTATCACGCCGAGAACTTGATTAATTTGTTCGAGGATTTGTGTTGGAGTCACTACCTGAAAGTTTTTATCTCCTCGTGCACGTTCGAGAGCACGTTCTACTCTCTTTTGTAATGAGAGAATATCTGATCCTGGTTTTACTTGCGCTGAAATAAATCCTACTTCTTGATTATTCTGATTAAAAATAATACGATACTGCTCGAGTGGTATATAGATGGTGTTATCATCTTGTTGATTTCCTATAGGTTCAAGTATGCCGATGATACGAAAATCTTCGTCTGCTATGGTAATTTTATTTCTTATTTTTATTTCGTCTGTGAATAATTCTTCTGCGACATTACTTCCAATAAGAGCGGAAAATCCATCGTTATCTTCTAGATAACGTCCTTCTTTCAGGTCTGTTCCTGATTCGAGTAGATTTTTTCCATTTCTTACACCAAAGACAACTGGAAATTTTGTTTCTTTATGAAATTCTACTTCTCCGGGACGTGCTGATCCGGAAGAAACTTTGAGAAATATGCCTAATTTTTCTAAGATATCGACATCTTTATCTGTTAATCCTTCTGATGCTGTACCTGGACCTTGAAATCCTTGTGCGGCTACAAGAATTCTATCAGCACCGAACGCCTCAAACTGCTCTTCGATTGTTGAACGTAATCCTAATGATAACGAGATTAACGCAATAATTGCTGCTACGCCAATAATGATACCAATAATTGTTAGCCACGATCTGAGCTTTCTGTGTAATATACTGTTTAATGCTAGAATAAAATAATCAGCAATCATAGCTTTAATTGTTTTGCTCTCTTTCTTACCGAACGAAAGATTAGCAAGACAACGATAATCAAGATGATAGTCGTTATAATGAATGGTGTGTAATTTGTTTGTGTTAATCCTAATGATTTTGCTTCTTGTTCTGAGTAGATTGTTATATCTAAAAACTTTGTTTCTGAAAAGAGTTTATTTTCTGTATCTCTGTATTGGATCTTTATTGGCAAGAATGAGATCTTTTTGTTGATGCGAAGCTTGAAGGTTACTGTTTCGAAGTCATCTGGTTCAATGTTCCCGACGTAAAAACTTGGAGCACTTAATAGACTGTAATCTTGTGACGTTATTAATTCTGCTGATAAAAATTTTATATCTGCTAATCCTTTATTGACGAAGCGAATAATGACTTCTCCTTGATCTCCTACTTTGACGATATCTGATTCTTCAATCGCTACATCTATTTCTGGTTCTGCACTGACTTTTACTGTAATTACAGTCTGATCTTCTGTCTCCCCGTATTGAAGTTTTACTGGTATTCTATAGATTGTTGGCTTTGCTTCTGGTAATACAATTAATTGAAATTCTACTATTTTTTTGTTATCTTCTTTTATTTTTTCTATGATTTTTTGTGCTGCTGAACCTATCGGAGCGAAAGGAAGATCTTGAGACGATAAATCTAATGAGATAGAAATATCTTCTCTGTCACTTTCTCCTTGATTCTCGAGAGTTAACATGATTCTTGTTGTTTCGCCAGGCTGAGCATCTGTTGTTTGTACAGACGTAATTGCGATATCTCCTGCAATTACTAGCGTTGAGCAGAGCATTATTAAAAGTACAATATTATAGATTTTCATTTTTCTAATTTACCATCCTTTATTTTAATTCTTCTTTGCGCTTGTTTCGCCACTTTTTCATCATGGGTTATGAGTATGATTGTTCTTCCTTGCTTATGAAGATCGGTGAGCGTTTTTATGATCTCTGTTCCTGTTTTTGAATCAAGATTTCCTGTTGGCTCATCTGCAAGAATTATTTCTGGATCATTTATAAGAGCACGAGCAATAGCAACACGTTGACGTTCTCCACCTGAAAGTTGAGAAGGAAGGTTCGACATTCTTTCTTTTAAACCTACTTGCATGAGTAATTGTGTTGCTCTTATTTTTCTTTGTTCTCGGGGGACATTTTGAAATGTCATGGGCAACATCACATTCCCTAATGCTGTTAGTGATGGGATTAGATTAAAGGATTGGAAGATAAATCCGATCTTCTTTCCTCGTAATTGAGCTAATTCTGACTCTTCTGCGTGAGAGATATCTGCCCCTTCTAAAAGAACCTTTCCTTCACTTGGAATGTCTAATGAGCCAATCATATTCATTGCTGTTGATTTTCCTGAACCTGATGCTCCAAGTATAGCAACAAATTCTCCTTTGTTTATTTTCAGCGAGAGGCCGTTTAAAGCTGGAATAACGCTTTCTCCTATTTCATATAATTTCTTTACACCTTGGAGTTCTATCATTGTTTCCATGCTTTTTTTGAGGATATTGTTATTTATAAATGCTACTATTTAAAAGTAGTTATATGTTTGTCGTAAGACATATAAGCACTCGTTTCGCTGTTTCCTTTATGCGGGGATGCCGGAGCGGTCAAACGGGGCAGAAATTCAAAAGATTTGCCCAACCTCAAGAGTTTGACTAAGAGAGCTGTTGGCTTAGTGCCTACGGAGGTTCGAACATCAGAACCAGAGGTTCCGATACTCCTGATTCGAAAGTCCTCTTCCCCGCAGTTTTAAAAAAATGAAAATTATTATTGATGATCAAGGAAATAAACATCTTTGGAAACAAGGAGATTTGCATCTTTCACAAGGCGTTGTTCGTGAAAAAGATATCAAAGATGGTATTATTACAACGCATTTAGGAAAAAAACTCATTGTATTTGATGCGTATTTTGTTGATCTATTAACTCATATTAAACGAGGACCTGCTATTATCTTACCAAAGGATATTGGAAGTATTATTGCATATACTGGGATTCATAAAAAGAGTAAGATTGTTGATGCTGGCTCTGGCTGTGGTGTGCTTGCTGGATTTCTTGGAAGGATTAGTGATTATGTAACGACGTATGAAAAAAGTAAGGAATTTTTTGAAATTGCGAAAAAGAATATTGAGTTTCTTGAATCAAAAGTAAAAATAAAACATAAAGATATTTATGAAGGTATTTCTGAAAAAAATCTCGACGTTATTACGTTAGATTTATTAGAACCGTGGAATGTTATAAAGCATGCGCAGAAAAGCTTAAAAAGTGGTGGTTTTCTCGTGAGTTATATGACAAATATACATCAAGTAATGACTTTCGTTGAACATTTGCAAGGATTTTATCTTGAACGTGTTCTTGAGACGTTTGAACGAGAATGGATTGTTGAGGGAAAAAAAGTCCGTCCTGTACACCATATGATTGGACATACGGGATTTATTGTTTTTTCACGAAGAATATGAATGAGAACGTTTTTTCTTTTGAGAATGAATGCTGTGGAGAGGTTTACGTTCCCGCTCTTGTTCTTTTATTGACAGAACAAGACTTTTCTCAGGTTTATTGTGATGATCGTCTTATTAGCGCTGCTGCAGAAAGCTATCGCCACCTTATGAAAAACAAATGTGGTTGTTTTCATCGTTTTGGAACTTATTTAGAAGAGATTGCTATGGGGAACTCTCGTTTTAATCATAAACGCTGGAAAGATAATATCAATTATCTTCATAAACATTATCCTATTTCCTGAATATACTCTGAGTTAAGGTTTAATGATCATGCTATAGAATATACCGAAAAAAGAACGTTTTATTTTTTCTGGTTGTAATTTCGCTTGTGTTACTAATTTTATGGGATCTCGATTTAAATGGCAACAGTATTTTTCAAGATGTTTTTTATTTTTCTTGTTTTGTAGAGACATAATCCATTTTCTGTTACTTGTTCCGTGTTCTAATAAGAGAATTTTTCCATTCTTTTTACATACTCGCTTCATTTCTTGTAGCACTTTTATTGGGTCTTGATAGGTGCATAAACATAACGTATCAATAACTGTATCAAATTCTTGGTTTTTGAAGGGCAATTTCTCTGCATTTGCTAGAGAAAGCTGTATATTCTTCTTTTGTGTTCGTGCTTTTTTTTCTGCTCGTCTTAACATCTCGGAACTGAGATCTACTCCTGTTATTTTACAAGAGTTTTGGTAGTATCTAAGATTACGCCCTGTTCCTATTCCTATTTCTAAAACATTACCTTGTGCATGATGGAGTAATGATTTTCGTAATTTTTTGAGAAATAACAACTCCATTACACTTACTTTTCTGTCATACGTAACTGAGAGAAGATCATATTTTTCTTTGATATTGATTGTGGAAAGCATGAATATGTATACACAAGAAGAATATATAATCGTTTTTATTCTGTAATTTTTTTATTTAAAAATTTCATTACTTCTTTTATTTGTTTTTCTCCAAATTGTAACGGCAGATTAAATCCTTGGTTATATACTTTTTTTGTCGAGATTGTGTTTCCTAAGGAGAGTCCTTTATTATATCGTTTTAATGCTCTTTGAGGATCTTTTTCAAAATGCTGGAGCAACTGCATTGCAGCTATTAATGAGATTCCGTATTCTATATAATAGAGTGGTGAGGTAAAGGGATGCGGTTGCCTTACATAGTTTATTTGCTCAAGATCTTTGTCTTCTCTCCAATAGATTTCTCCTCCACGAAATTCTCTCGAGGTAGATAGCCATATTTTTTTTACTCCTTTTTTTGTTATTCTCTTTTTTGTGTAAATTTCGTGTTGAAATTTATCAATAATTGCTATCCAGGATAATAAAAAAATCTCTGTTTCATATTGATCGTGCAATGCCCATGCTAATTCTTTTTTAGAATAAAATGCATCAAGAAAGTGAGAAGAAGCGTATTCTAAGAACATGGAGGCTACTTCTGCTACTTCTGTTGAATACTCTCTCTCAAATGGATATTTTAACTTCTTTGTTAATTCATTATGCCATGCGTGTCCTTCTTCATGTGCTAATGTGTTCAAATCTCGATGAGTACCACTTGCATTCATAAAAATAAATGAGTATGGATTGAGGATAAATGGCATGTTGTAACCACCCGGTGCTTTATGTTTGCGAGCGATGAGATCACAACGCTTATTTTCAACCATTTTTTGAAAATGATGCGCTATTTCTGGACTTACGTTTTGTACTGCTTGTTTAATTCCCTGAACAAATTTCTTTTCATCTCCTGGTTGGAAAGGAAATAATTCATATTTGGCGTGTATTGAAAATGATGTATCGTATGGAAATAATCTTTTTGTTTTTAGGAATTTTTTTCTCTTTTTTTGAATTTTTGTTATTACTGGTGTGACATATTTCTTTACTGCTTTATGGTATGCGTAACAATCTTCTACCGTATACTCTCTCATTTTTCTCTTGAATTGATACTCGATATAGTTTTTGCATTTTGCTTTCTTTGCGATTCTTTTTCTTATTTTTATTAGTTCGAGAAAAAGATCTTCAAAAAAATCTTGATTTGTTATTAATGCTTTTTTCATACTTTGCCAGGCTTCTTTTCTTAATTCTCTATTAAATGATTCGAGAAATTTTCCTGCTTTTGTTATTGGATATGTTTTTCCTTGAACTTTTATTGTTAATGAACCAAATTTTTTTGTATATTCTGTTTCTAGTTGTGATTCTTTTTTTTGTAATTCTGGAATGTCTTTGTGAAATAATTCATGAGTAACTTGCGCTTCTTTGATGTACTGTTCAAGCCGCTTTGGATAGTTCTTTTTTTGTAGAACTTTTTCTGCGATTTTTGCAGAAGCAACTTTTAATAATGGGATGATTTGGTTACGTAAAAACGCGTATTCTTTTTCAATTTTTTTATTATTTGTTTTTTGTGTGTGTTTTACTTCTGCTTCAGCGTAATGATCATGACAGATTGCGAAGAAGTTTTCTGATTGTTCGATGAGTTTGATGCCCTCACATTCGTAAAGACTGTTTATTGTGTTTTTTACCCATGATTTGTATTGTTTTTGATGTTTAGGTGTTGGAGAGTTCATATG
>CAYIBE010000013.1:0-10001 GCA_964361555.1 Candidatus Woesearchaeota archaeon
ATAGTTACAAACCCCTTAATAAAGGTTTCTAATTGTTATCACTAGAAAGTATAATCAAATCCCACCATCTATTCTCTTCTAAACTCAAAATTAATACTGACTCTTTCACCGAAAATAGTTTAATTCTTAAAACGTTTGCTTTTTTCTTTTTTTCCTGTTTTTTTCTTTTCTCGTGCAACTTCTTCAACATGTTTTACATAAATAATTGTCTTTTCAAAAAACTCTTTTAACCTTTCAACGTTCACGTTTCCAGGTTTTGTTAATAATGTCACATTTTTTCTGTATTCTTCTTTTCCTGTATGAGGAGCCGCATCAACTTCTTTTAATACTAAATAGAACTTGACAATTGCTTTCAACTCGGGTATCGTTTCTCCTAACTGATTGACACGTCTCCGAGGAACATCAGAAATATTTTTTACTTCACATATTTTAAGAGCTTCCAGGATAGCAAAATCAAGAGCGTTAATCAATCGTTTGATTGTATTTTTAATGACTTCTGTCGTTCGTGTATATTTTAACGTTACATAAATGAGATGATCTGCTCTCTTCAATTCCTGTTCTGCACTTTCCTCAAAGTCTTCAAAATCCATTTTTCACCACGTTATTTATCTGCATCAAAAAATATTTTATTTCCTGCGCGTATTTTTTTATTTTTTGAAAATTTATTGTTTTTGTTGTGTATCCTGCGCTGCATACGATGAAATTATTCTTTCGCACAAACTCGATGGGAGATTTTTTTCTAAAATCAACGAGATCTTTAAGCTCTGCTATGGCAAGAAGTATTTCTTTTCCTAGATGATACTGTTTTACTGTATGCTCTTTGAATAATTTTACCTGCTCTTCTTCTTTTTCTGGAACGAATGATATGTTTTTGTACAGATAATCGTAATGAAGTATGGCTTTAATGGCCAAGAGTACTGAAGTATAGAGTTTTTCTACAATAGTCATCATCAGTTTTGGATCGTTGAGTAAAGGATACGTAATGAAAATCATGTGATCTGCGTTTTTAAAGTGGAGATTGGCTGATTCTATTAGGGTATGATATTTCTCCATGTACCACCTTATTTCTTTACTTTGAGTATTGCTTCTGCGAGATCATTTGTTTCTTCTAATGCTTTTCGTGCTTCTTTCTCTGTGCAATTTGCTTGTTCCATGACGGTTTTTACGTCATCTTGTGAGAATCTTTCAAGTGGCTGCTCTTCCATTTCACCTACGATTTGCAGCGTTTCCTGTCCCATTACCTTTATTTTTGAGACTTGTGGATTGTGAATAACAAGTTTTTTATCATCACAGATAATAATTACCTCTCGAGCATCAATATCTTCTTGGCTCATGCCCATCTTCTTCATGGCCATTTTCATCTGTTTTGGATTGATGCCGGGGAACATAGCCGAGATTTATAGTCCTAAGAGATTTGTTTGTTGAACGATCAGTTCAAGGATGATGATAATAACAATAAGGACGATAATCATCCATGGACTTAATTCTATTTTTGATTTAAACTCATCAAAGTATCTTATGATTCCTCCACCTGATTGTGGGAGGTGAATCTTGTTATCTGACATATTTATATAGAGGAACCCGTTCTTTAAAAACCTTCTGTTGTAGCATACGTATTTCTTCTTATTGTTTTTGTCGTGAGGTAGTGGTAGAATGATGTAGGTAGGGTGTAAGCCACCTTCTGTTACCCTCCTTAAGCTTGCGCTTTTTATAGCCATTTATTGGCTATCGGATAGAGTATTTCAACATTCCACTAAGCGTTCTTCTGAACTTGCACCAGTTGGGGCTCGTCGTTTCATCCTTCTCATTGAAACATCCGCCGTTTCAGGCATCATCTTTTACAATAAGCGGTCTCGTTTCTGTACGGTTGCCTACCATTTCTCGTATTTCACTTGCGTGAAACAACTCCTTTTACAAGGATAAGAACCGTCGTTCTTATGGTGGGTGGACTTTCCTCACTTCTTGACCATTGAAGATCTTGGAGCGATAGTTGATCGCCTACCTACGAGTTTATGTATATACTGGAGAATATAAATGTTTTGATTCTTTGATATTTAGCGTGACGTTTTTCTTAATTTTTGAACTAGTTCTTTACCGTTTTTTTCTTTCATTAGATTAGAATAAAATCGGTTTGCTATGATTATTTGAGAATCTACGAGTGCTTTTATTTGTGGTTTCCATACTGAAATATCGTTATCTCTTACAAATCGTGCCCACCGTATTATTTGGTCTTTATGTGTAGAATCTCTCATGCTAGACGTATTTTTCTTATTTGTTCCTTTATATTGTTAATTTCCTCTTCATTTATTTGGTTTTTGTATATTTCTCTCAAATGCCGAGCATCTTCAATATCTTTTGTCGACTTTAGAAGTTCTTCTTTAAATGCTATATTTACCTCAATACTTGAAAAATAGAGTTGTAAACCTGTGAGAGGTAATTTTTTTCTTGTTTTGAGCTGGTATTCGTCTAATGAATCCTTTGCAAATTTTATTTCCATTTCCGGGACGAAGGTTCCTTTCTTAACGTAGCGTACACTTAAATTGTCTTTTAAGTACGTATATACTTCATTAGGACTATCTGACTGAACACAATAGAATTTACGTTTTATGAGATCTTGATGCAGTTTAAAGAATGTTTTTTCATCAAGCTTTTCGATGATCATATCGATATCTTCCGTTCCTCTTGAACGCCCGTGAAGGATAGCAACAAAACCTGAAACGACAATGTATTTGCAGTATTTTTCTATGATAGAAACGAAGTCTTCTGCGAATTTCTCAAGAAGTGTTTTGTTATCGATTTGTCTATTCATAGTTATAGAGATGTTATATGTCTTCTGATCATATAAAGGTTTGTCTCTTTTTATGTTACTTATATTAAGTAGTAACAAATAGAAAGGTTTATATACTGTAATATATGACAATATTAATAAAAAAATATATTTTATGGTATTCGTATCATGAAGAAGGAGAAAAATGATAAAATTAGAAACTGCAATTTCAATGGAACCTATAAAGGAAAAATTGAAGAAACTACCAGAAATTATGCCAGGGCATGAACAAATAATTTATGATTTTGGTGCATTTTTGGCAGATAGGTTAAATCCAGAATTAGTGCCACAGGGATTTGCGATGGCGGCAGAACTTGCACTATATGACGCTCAAAAAGGAGTGGATGGATTTACAGGTAAGCCAATTAGTGGAAGATTACATGGTTATCCACCACAATTATATGCGGTTTTAAGGATGTATGTTCCACAAATTGCAAAAACTGTTTGTCCAGAAGATTTTGCACAAAAGGTTGAGAATTTTCAGCAACAAGTTAACGCAAGAACCAGAGAAAAATCATAAGATATTTTTCTTCTTTTTTTAATAAGGGATTGTATAGCGGGTTTTTTATCGTTTATCTTGATTTACAGATCTAGATCCGCTATATTTAAAAGCGAGTCTTTCCTTGTTTTTTTATGGAAAAATTTAAGGGATTTAGGGGATTTGGGTTTTCTGGAGAATATATTAATCATTTTCAAAAAGACCCTATTGAAGTTGCACGAAACGTTCTTTCTTCTTTAGAAAGGGGAACATCCATTATGGTTATGTATACGGTAGCATTGCCTTTTGGCTCTGACCAATATCGCCAACCATCCGATGCTTTTACTGCTCGGTGCGACTCTTTTTTTCTGAACGGACTTCATCACGACTATCTTTCTCATGTTCATACTGATCATATTCTCATCAAAACTAACGGATTATGGTTAGAAATACAGCGCATTGTGTATGGTGATGAACAAGTTACTGAACTTCGGGAGCATACGAAAAATAGCAATAGTTTTAAATATTTTGAGGATCTTGTTCCTTACTATGCTTACAGAACAAGAGGTTGAAGAATTACTGAAGCAGAATAAAGAGGAACATGCACGATTAACGAGAGAATATAAAAATACGCCTCCTCCTACATTTGCGCAAGCAAAGGAACGTTTTGAAAAGATACGTGCGTGTATGGTTACTACTTCTGTTCTCTACCAGATTCTTGGAAAAAGAGAAGCGAGTGAACGAACACGACACAACATGAAATTACTCGCAGAATCGTTGAACGATCATTCCAGGAAACGATAGCCTTGCAGAAGGTATTTAAATATTCAGATCTTTTTTCTTTTATGCGCGACGTTCTTCACTCACTTAAACCTACAAAAAAAGAAGAAATAGTTATTAAGAAGTATATTAAAGAGGTTTTGAATACAATTAATATTAAAGATGCACAAGCGGTTGTTGGTGGAAGTTTTGCAAAAAAGACCTGGCTGAGAGGAAATTGCGACATTGATATCTTTGTTCAGTTTGATTATAAAAAGTATAAAGATAAATCTCGTCAGATTTCTGATATTCTAGAGAAATCTCTTAAGAAATTATATCCTGAACGATTACACGGATCGCGAGATTATTTTCGTGTTAAAAGAGGAGCATATATTTTTGAGATTGTTCCTATTTTAAAGATTACAAAAGCAGAACAGGCAGTCAATATTACCGATGTTTCGCCTTTACATACGCAATGGGTGAAAAAACATCATAACGAAGATGAAATTAGACTTTCGAAAGCATTTGCGCGTGCACAAGATGTTTACGGAGCAGAAAGTTATCTCCATGGTTTTTCTGGATATGTTCTTGAGGTATTAACGATACATTATGGTAGTTTTTTGAAGTTTATGAAGGCGGCAAGTCAATGGAAACAACAAACGATTATTGATTCGGAACGACTTCTTCATAACCCTCTTTTGGAACTTAATAATGCAAAGATACAATCTCCTCTTATTCTTGTTGATCCTGTTGATAGAATGAGAAATGCAGCTGCTGCGTTATCTCGAGAAAAATATCACTTGTTTATTCAAAAATGTAAGGCTTATCTTAAAAAACCAAATCAAAGATCTTTTTTAGTGAAGAAAAAAATTATTCCGAAAGGTGCGATCGCTTTTGCTTTTCCTCTTTCCAAGAAAAAATCTGTTGCTGGAACATATTTTTCTCTCTTTAATAAATTAAAGCGTCAACTCATTTTGGAAGGATTTGTTCTTAAGAAATCAGATTTTGTTGTTGAGGATTCTCTTATTTTATGGTTTTTATTTCAGAGAGAGCAATTAAGTGAATTTATTGAACGTCGGGGTCCTCCTGTCAGCGCGAAAGAACATGTGAAAAGATTTAGAAAAAAACATAGGGAGGTTTATGTAAAAAGGGGAGTTCTTTATGCGCGAGAAAAACGAACATATGTTTCTGCAAGAACCTTTCTTGAACATTTACTCAAGACGTATGGATTCTCTCCGCGTTATATATGACCAGATTGGCTTGTATTCCTCTATGTAGATTTTAAACTTGTCTCTTCTTTCGCGTAATAATTCAAGGTAAAGATTA
Source organism: Candidatus Woesearchaeota archaeon (assembly GCA_964361555.1). GTDB lineage: Archaea > Nanobdellota > Nanobdellia > SCGC-AAA011-G17 > JACPIM01 > CAYIBE01. The sequence continues at coordinate 5,391 of CAYIBE010000013.1, forward strand.
TGAGAAGGATCATGAGATTCAATGAGAATGTAGTTTTTTGTTTTATTTATTCTTCTTATGGTGCACTGAGAAAGAATATCTTTTCCTAATAAGTTATAAAATACTATGTCTATTAATCCATCTGCATATCCCTTGTCCTGAAAGAGAAATCTTCTGCGGTGCATAGTATTGAACGTTTTTCGTCTATAAAACCATTTTGCTTGTCGCGTATCTTCTTGCTCCTAGGTCGAAAACCGAAATATTTATAAATAAGAAAGAAAGAGGCATATTAGGTGAGATTCTTAAACGTTTTTTACGAAGTTTATTATGATGGATAAAATAAGTGATTATGTCAAAAAGGGTACCACTACGGTTGGTATTGTTTGTAGAGACGGTATTGTTCTCGCTGCTGATAAACGAGCTACTGCAGGCGGAGGCATTATCCTCAATAAAGATGTTCAGAAAGTCTTTAAATTGACTGATGATTTAGCAGTAACTATTGCTGGAACTGTTTCTGATATTCAACTTATTACAAAACTTATTAAAGCGGAAGTGGAATTAAAAACAATCAGAACAGGAAAAAAACCACAGGTAAAGGAAGTTGCTAACCTTATGGGAAGCATTATCTATCAGAATATTCGAAAATTTTCTGCTATTCCTGGTATCACTGCGTTTCTTCTTGCCGGGCGAGATCAATCGGGATTACATCTCTATGAACTTAGTCCTGATGGAACCGTTATGAAGCAAGAGAAATACATGGCAGATGGTTCTGGTTTTATGTACGCTCTTGGTGTTCTTGACACAAGCTATAAACCAGAGATCTCTGTTCAGGAAGGAGTTAAATTAGCAGTGCAGGCCGTGAATGCCGCATTACAGCGAGATGCATCAAGTGGCGAGGGTATTGATGTATTGACAGTAACGAAAGATGGAGCAAAGATTGTTCTGGCGAAGAGACTTGATACAAATATTACTGTTTAATCTTCTGTTACTCTCCTTATTCCTTTAGTTTTACACCATGGATATTTTAAAAGAAATATTTAAGTACATTCCTGATCAGAGTAAGATCTCTGATACGAGTTTTGAAGGAGCAAATATTATCTTGTATACGAAAGATAAAGACTTTTTTCTTCATTCTAATGGCATGTTAAAAGAAATTGTTAATGCTATTAAGAAACGAGTTGAATTGCGCCCTGATCCTAGTATCTGTATGGAAATGGAGCAAGCAAAGGAAGAGATTGAAAAACTTATGCCAAAAGATGCAGGACATGCTGAAATTCTTTTTGATCCTCAGCGATCTATTGTAATTATTGAAGCGGAAAAGCCCGGATTAGCGATAGGAAAACAGGGAGACTTATTGAAAGAAATTAGAAAAAAAACGTTGTGGATTCCTGAGGTTCGAAGAATACCACCCATAAGATCAAAAATTGTTGAAAATATCCGACAAGTTCTTTACGAAAATAATGACCACCGTAAGAAATTTTTGAATACGATTGGAAAACGCGTGTATGGTGGTTACGTGAAGAAAAAGGGGCAAGATTGGGTGCGTATTAGTTTTCTTGGAGCTTCACGACAAGTTGGAAGAAGCTGTTTTTTATTGCAAACATCTGAATCTAAAGTCCTTCTTGATTGCGGGATTAATGTTGCTGCTGAAGATCAAGAGCGGTACCCTATGCTTGATGCTCCTGAATTTAAATTAGAAGATCTTGATGCTGTCATTATTTCTCATCCGCATTTTGATCATATTGGTTTTTTACCCTGGTTGTATAAAATGGGGTTTAGGGGACCAACATATATGACTGAACCAACACGAGATATTGGTGCCTTGATTTGTTTAGATTCTATTGGTGTTTCGCAGAAAGAGAATGATAAAGTACTCTACGGATCTAAGGACATTAAAGAAATGGTTAAACATACCGTTACCTTGAATTATGAGGAAGTGACTGATATTACCCCTGATATTCGTATTACCTTCTCTAATGCAGGACATACGTTAGGTTCTGCTATTACCCATATTCATATTGGCAATGGATTACATAACCTTGTCTATTGTGGTGATTACAAATTTTTGAGAACGCAGCTTTTAGAGCCTGCTGTCAATAAGTTTCCCCGTGTTGAAACACTCATTACAGAGTCTACGTATGGTGGCAAAGACAATGTTTTTCCCTCGCGTCAGTCGTGTGAGGATGCTATTATCCAGTTGGTGAAAGAAACCAAAGAGAAGGGTGGAAAAATTCTCGTTCCTGTTTTAGGTGTTGGACGTAGTCAAGAAATTATGCTCGTTTTAGAACAAGCTATTCGTGAAGGACGCTTAGAAAAAATTCCGATCTATATTCAAGGAATGGTTTGGGACGTGACTGCTATCCATACGGCATATCCTGATTATTTGAATAAACACGTACGTAAATCTATTTTTCATAAAGATGAAAATCCGTTCTTATCTGACATTTTTTTCCGCGTTGCATCACGAAAAGAACAAAATCAGATTATTGAAGAAACTGGACCTTGCGTTATTTTAGCGACGTCGGGGATGATGACCGCCGGTGCATCTGTAGAATATTTTCGACGATTAGCAGACAATCCAAAAAATGCGTTGTTATTTGTTAATTATCTTGGTGAAGGTTCGCTAGGACGACGTGTGCAAAACGGTGAGAAAGAAGTTGTGATGTCTGGTGAAAAAGGAGCTGAAACGGTTCATGTTAGAATGCGTGTTGAAACTGTGGCGGGATTAAGCGGACATCCGGACCGTAATGAAATTTTACGTTATGTGACGACGTGTGAACCACGACCGAAAAAAGTGATTATTGTTCATGGAGAATCTTCTCGTTGTTTAGACCTTGCTTCTGCATTACATAAGTAGCTAAGGTTGAGACGAATGCTCCAAAAAATTTAGAAGCGATACGCTTGAGATAGTATGGATAATCTTTTTGTTGAAGATGATGCCCTGTTTACGCGTGTCTATCATCATGATCCTTTGACATTCTTACCAAGAACTGATGGTAAATTTGTCTTTCATCATCATCCTAAACACCTTTATGATATTGTTTTTTTTCGATTACGTTCTTTTATTTCTCAGGGAACTATTCCGTATGTCAAATTTAGAAGAGTGTACAATGATCTGTGTGGACCGTTTAAACATCTTCTTCCTCCTCTGTGTGTTTATTCTACACTTGAGGATTATGATGAGACTAAAAAAATTCTTCATGATGAAGGATTACGTATGATCTATTGGCAGTCGAACGAGGCAACAGAACGCCTTCGTCAAACACTACGTTTGCAATAAATCACTCTTAGGAAATAGAAGTTTCATCTTAGGAAAAAGAATAATCTTTATAAACGTTTTAGTTTATGTTTACGTATGCACATTACTATTCATGTTGAACGAACGGGAGAAAAAAAAGACGTTGACGTAGCGAGTATTGCTGATGTTTTTAAAAAATTACCTATTGATCAGAATACTGTGTTAGTAACGAGAAATCATGAATTATTAACAGACGATGATGAATTACATGAACATGATGAACTTCTGCTTTTATCTGTTATCTCCGGCGGTTAATTTTTTTTCGAGTGAGTTCTCTCTGCATTCGAATCCGAGAGCAACATGTGTTCCTTGGTACGTAAAATGTACTGCTGAATAAATTGTATTTGCACGTGGTGGTTCTCGTGATGGAACAAAGAGGATATCTGTTGCTCCTTCAGGTATTCTGAAAAATGGCGTATCATATGTATTGTGTGGATCACCATAAAGATGTTCATTGACGACAACGAGCATTATTCCTTTTTTTCCTAGAGAAGGTTCTTTTTTCGCATAAATTGTGATATCGTTATGATTTGTTGCATACGGTATACCATGGCGAAATTCTTCACTATGAGAAAAAATATCTGTAGGAAGATTGGTGAGGAGTCTTCGAACTTCTTCCTTATTCCTTCCTCGAATTTTTATTTCTTGGAGAGGATGTGCCTCTATTGTCTGCTTCACTGCTCTTTCGCATATACACTTTCTTTCTTTTCTTAAAAAGATTGTGGAAGAGAAGAATATAGGTCTTGGGGTTATGGCGTGATTTTGGCTTTGCCTCGTTAAGAATTATCTTGGTTTATATGAAGAAATACGATACTTTTTAAACTTTTTTTATTTCTTTAGGGATATGGACTGCCATTCTTGCAGACAAAAAGCGATTATTCAGCTTCCTAATAGTGAAATTTCTCTGTGTAAAAAACATTTTACTATCTATTTTGAAAAAAAAGTGAGAAAAACAATCCGTATGTATCATATGATTGAAAAAGAAGATAGAATTGGTATTGCTGTTTCTGGCGGTAAGGATTCTATGACTCTTTTGTACATTTTAAATAAAATCTTCAAACCGACGAAGGTTCAAATTGTTGCTCTTGCTATCGATGAAGGCATTCAGGGGTATCGTGATTCTGAATTTCTTTTTGTGAAAGAGTTTTGTCAAAAGAATCATATTGAATTACATGTTTATTCATTTAGAAAAGAAGTAGGAAAAACACTCGATCAGATTACAAAGAAAGATAAAGAGACTATTCCTTGCACTTATTGTGGTGTTTTTCGACGAACCATTTTGAATAAAAAAGCCTTGGCATTGAGATTAGATAAACTCGCAACAGGTCATAACC
>CAYIBE010000014.1:0-2472 GCA_964361555.1 Candidatus Woesearchaeota archaeon
ACGATCGTAATAGCAGGTTCCATGAGGAATTTTTGTTATATATGTTTCAGGGTTTTCTTGCATGGCACTATTACGAATTCCTTGAACGTTATGCTTGATTTGTGATAATGTATGAAGATATTTACTTCCAATTATGCCTGTCATTTTTCCAGATCGAGTTTTATTTTTAATTCTTTTAATTGTTCTGACGTTACGCTTGAAGGAGCATCCATCATGAGATCTTGAGCTGCTTTGTTTTTTGGAAAGGCGATAACTTCTCGAATATCTGTTTGACCGATGAGTAATGCTACCATTCTGTCAACGCCCAGAGCTATTCCCCCGTGAGGAGGAAATCCGTATTCGAGTGCTTCTAAGAGAAATCCGAATTTTACCATTGCTTCTTCTTCTGAGATTCCCAGAGCACGAAATACTTTTTCTTGAACATCTTTTTTGTTGATTCTTATGGAACCACCACCTAATTCTGTTCCGTTAAGAACGATGTCATATCCTTTACTTTTTACTTGTTCTGGATGTGATTCAAGGAGATTAAGATGCTCTTTTCGTGGTGTTGTAAATGGGTGATGGACGGAAACATATCGTTGCTCTTCTTCTGAGTATTCGAATAATGGAAAATTATTGACCCAGAGAAATTTGAAATCATCTTTTTTGATTAGATCGTATTTTAACGCAATTTCTTTTCTTAAACGTCCGAGGATTTCATTTACTAGTTTTTTCCTATCTGCTATGAAAAAAATCGTTCCTGACTTTGCTTTTGTTTTTCTTAATGTTTCTTGGATTGCTTCTTCTGTGAAGAATTTTGCAAGAGGGCCGTCTATTTTTTTGTTATCTACACGTAGCCAGGCTAGTCTTGATCCTTTGTTTTGTCTGACAAATTCTGTTAAATACTCTATATCTTTTCTTGATACGTCTTTCTCTAGATATACACATTTTACTGTTTCTGCTTTTTTGAATATGTCAAATGACGTTTTCTTTGCAATATTATCTATATCAATTAATTCTAATTCGAATCTTGTATCTGGTTTATCTGAACCGTACTTTTCAATTGCTTCTTCATAATCTAGACGAATAAACGGTGTTTTTATATCTAGATTATGTACTTCTTTTATGATTCGTTTCAGTAATCCTTCTATTACTTCGTAAATATCTTCTTCATCAATAAAGCTCATTTCTAGATCTAATTGAGTGAATTCTGGTTGTCTATCTGAACGTAGGTCTTCATCTCTGAAACAACGGACAATCTGATAGTAGCGATCAAAATTAGAGGACATGAGTATCTGTTTCATGATTTGCGGCGATTGTGGCAAAGCGTAAAATTTTCCCGGATTAACACGTGAAGGAACTAAGTAATCTCTTGCTCCTTCCGGCGTTGATTTTGTTAAGAATGGAGTTTCTATGTCTACAAATTGTTTTTCATTGAGATATTCTCTGATTGTTTTTGTTATTTTATGTCTTAACAATAGGTTCTTTTGCATATTTTTTCTTCTTAAATCAAGATATCTATATCGTAGTCTTGTTTCTTCGCTGATTTCTTTTTCTGTGTCGATTTCTATGGGCGGTGTTTTACTTTTGTTGAGTATTTCGAGTTTTTCTACATTGACTTCTATTTCTCCTGTTATTATTTTTTGGTTTACCATACTTTTTGGGCGTTCTTTCACTTTTCCTGAGATCTGTATAACGTCTTCTCGTGCTAGATGCTCTGCTGTTTCGAAGAACTTGATTTTTGGGGTGAATACTATTTGGGTTATGCCGTAACGATCTCTTAAATCAATAAAAATAAGTCCGCCGTGATCTCTTCTCGCATGAACCCATCCACACAATGTTACTTCTTTCTCTTTATTTTTTTTTGTTAATTCTCCACAAGTATGTGTTCTTAATGATGTTTGTAACATATCTTGCTTAGAAAGAGGGCGCTATTTAAAGGTTTTTATCGTTGTCTGAGCTGTTGTTTGTATTCTTGATCTTTATGGTATGTTAATGCGAGTGTTCCTATAAAAAAAATTGTGCCTAATAAGATAGAGATGGAAGCATCTTTTGTTCCTATCACTGCTCCGGTTACCGAAGCGTTGAGAATTCCTCGTATGATGAAATATGTTCCACCTATGAGAAATGCAAAAATAAATGAATTTTTTACGATTGAATTTGGATCTGTTTTTATTTCCATTTTATTGTTTTATGCATGTATAAACTCCATTTTCGTTTGGACTGGCAATATTTACTCTTAAAAATCCAGATGGGCAGCCACTATAGGGATTTTTGCCTGCAAGTGAGTTTGTTTCACACGCTATAAAATCTTGACTACTTCTTCCATAGCCGCACCATGTTCCTTGTGATATCTGACTTGTTGATTGTGCAGGTGGTTGTGTTTGTGACGTTGTTGGATCACACTTTCCTACTCCTAAACCATCGGTTCGGCATACATATTCAGAACCACAACTTTGCGCAGAAGCCATTCGTGACCCACTAGCAGAACAG
>CAYIBE010000014.1:2572-8887 GCA_964361555.1 Candidatus Woesearchaeota archaeon
TGTACTTTTCAGTCGCCTCTAGTCCAGGAATTGAACTATCTGAATCAGTACATGTTGAAGATGGTGGTGTTTGTTGGTTAAGCTGAGTGGTAGGATTACAACTTCCTTTTCCAAAAGCATCTGTGAAACAAAAATATTCAGAACCACAACTTTGCGCAGAAGCCATTCGTGACCCACTAGCAGAACAGTAATATTCACGTACATTATTTACATCTAAACACGCATCCTTTACAGTAGAGCTTCCTACAGTTACAGTCCCAGATGTGTACTTTTCAGTCGCCTCTAGTCCAGGAATTGAACTATCTGAATCAGTACATGTGTTTTGCGTTGGTTGTGAAGTCGACGTTGCTTGATCGCACTTTCCTCTTCCTAGAGTATCTGTTATGCAATTGCAATCTACATTTGCGTAGGAATATGATTGAGATGTACAAAAGTATTCTTTCAAGCGGCCAACATAAGCAGATGTTGCTGACCAACAGCTGTCCGTATATGTAGTTGTTCCTATAGTAATACTCCCAGCTATATCTGCTTCACTTCTTTGATATCCGACTTCATTGCTATCTGAATCTCTGCAATTAGTTTGTACTTGTTGATTATTTGTTGATGGCACACATACAGCACTATAGTCAACTGTACTGTAAAATTGTTGATCTTCGCAATATCTACTTCCACTCCTTCTCCAGTCGAACTTGTTGACGAGAGTATACTGTGAAGGTACTCTGTTTTCTTCTCTTTCTTCTATATGGGAGCATCGCATTCCTTTTGTTGCGCATGCAGCATTACCATTTAAACAAACCTCTTCTCTCCCTTCAAGTTTTATTATAACTCTTTGTCCTTGTTCTGTTCTTGGGAGTGTTCCTAATAATGAGGGTGAGGTATACGCAATTCCACATTGACCTGTTACTTGACCTGAGATATTGTCTTTTGGTCTTTCCAAAAAGAGTAACCCCACGAGAAGAAGACCTACTAAGGCATATCCTACGAAATTATAATTACCTCTTTTTTTCGCTTTACGTGTTGCCACTTCCTTTTGTGAAGTATTTTTCTCTATTTAAACTTTATTACCTTTTTTTGGTAGTTATTCGGTATCTCGTTGATATTTTTTTATGAGTTCTAATACGAATGCACCATCTACTTTTCCTCTGTATTTTTTCATAACATCACCCATTAATCCACTTGCTGATACGCCTTTGTTCTTATTAACGAGATCTTTAATGAATTCTTCTAGTGTTGATAGATCTTCTGTACTGTATCTATCCAGATCTGGTTTTTTTCCTTCTAGTATCCCTTGTAGTATTTCTATGACTGCTTCACGTTGTATTTGTTTTTTTTCGAGTAAAGAAAAAACAGTTTCAAAGTCTCCTTTTTTTGGTTTTTTTTCCGTTTTATATCGTCGTTGTATTTCTTTTGGTATTTCTAATAACGTATGCGCTATAATTTTTGGATCTATTTTGTATTTTTCTGTGTAGTAATCGAATGGAATATTGTATTTTATTATCTCACGTGCATATTGTGGTGAGATGTTATATTTTCTTTCTACATTTACTGCACGTTCTGTGATGAGTTCTGGGATTTTTATCTGTTCTGTCATTTGTTTTGTTATTTTTATATGAGGGATGTCTGTTTCAGGATATAATCTACTTGAACCAGGCATGGGACGCAAGAAACTTGATGCAAGATTTGGTTCTACCTTGCGTACGTGAGATATTCTGTCTTTTTCTTTTTGCATTCGTTCTATTTCATTTTCAATTACTTTTGGAATTGATCGCAAATCTTGAAATCCTTTTAATTCTATCCGTGGATGATCTTTGATGGATAGATTTACGTCTTGTCTGATTGATCCTATACCTCTTTTTACTTTTTCTGTTGATCTGAAGATCATCCCAATAAGAGAAGCTGCTTCTTGTACTTGTTCAGGGTCTTTGAGATCCGGGCTTGTTGATAATTCTATTAATGGAATTCCTAACCTATCGAGGCTATAGGTTACGGTTGTTTCTGTTTCTTCTATTTTTTTTGCTGCTTCTTCTTCTAGATATATTGTCGGTATTCCTACTTTTCCTTTTGATGTTTCTATATAGCCATTTCGTGCTATTAATGCTGTTCTTTGAAATCCCGATACATTTGATCCGTCTACTACAATCTTTCTCATGACTTGCACTTCTGGAACAATTTTTGCGTTTACCATGAACGCAATTTGTAACGCTATTTTTAACGCTTCTTGATTCAAAGGATGTGGTGGTTCTTCATCTAACTCCACGAGACATGAAGATGTTTCTTTTGCTTGATAGATACTTATCTTTTGTTTTTTTGCTTCAAATTCTGCGGCTATGTCTTTTTTTCCTAATTCTCCTTCCGTGACTGTTAATTTTCTTTTTATTTCTGCAAAATTAGGATTCTGGTCGTTCACTAATGATGGACAATTACAGAATAATTTTTTTGTATCAAGTTGTTGATGACATTCTAAACCTGCTTTAAAGCCTAATTTCTCGTAATCAACCATAAATGAAAAAGAACTACCCTTTTTAAATAGTTATCTGTGCTTACTTTATAGTTGGATACTATCTCCTCTTTTTTGCATTTCTTTTTTGTTTGCTATAATTAATAATATCTACGGTTGTTTTAATAATCACGATGAGAATGAGAACAATAAATACGTTTAAGATAAATTCTCCTGTGAGTTTTTCTATGACGATGAATCTTCCTTGGATTAAGATGTTAAAGAATGTGAAAAGATAGGTAATGAATGCGAGAGCTAGTACATTATCGGTCATTTCTTTTATTATTCCTTCTTTTATTGTTCTTCTTGCGTAAGAAACAAAAATTAAACTAAGAAGAGAAAATAAACAGATCAGTCCCTGACGAGAAACAAATAGAATCATTAATACTTTGAATAGTACTGTTGCGTTTATCATCCTCTTTTCGTTTACAAGCGTCTTTTTTTATTTAAATAGTTATTGGCCATTGCACTTCTCTCTCTTTATACTAATACTTTCTCTCTATCCTTGAACTTTTTTATTAGGAACCTGTTTGATATAACGTTTGATCTAGATACTGAGAATGAAGAACCCTTTCGTTTAGTTCTCCTCTCATATTTTCGTACCATAACTTATAGAACTCTTTTTTGTGATTGCTGAGTAGCCAGGCAGCTTTTATGAAGGCTGTTTCTGTTGTTATATCTGAATGATCATTTATTACACCGGCTTCTTTTAGCTTTCTTCCGTATGAGTACACATCAAGATTTGTCCTCCCGAAGATGCATTGAGAGGTGATAATAACTGGTATTTTCGCTGCTAACTTTTTTATTGCATTCAGAATCTTTATGTTTTCACCTGCTTTTGCATCTATCTTCTCTATAGGGGCGTGACCAAGTCCTGTTCCTTCTATAATTACTGCATCAAATTGCTTGAACGCTTCTACCTGAGATGAATACATATTTGGATGCACTTTAAGAATCCCCACTTTTATTTTTTCATTGATTAGCTTTATCTTTAATGGTTCTTTTGGCTTTTCTTTTGTTTTTTCGTGAAGTGCAATGTTTTTTTCTATTATTGCTATAGGTGATGCGTTTATAGGTTTGAAAGCATCTCTTCGTGATGCGTGCATTTTTCTTGTTTTGCATGCGGGCAATATAACGGAAGATTCATCGTTTGATGTTGCATGCATACATATAGCAGCACCGATAAACTCTGTTTCTGTAATGAAACGCACAGCGTGCATAAGATTTAAAGAAGCATCTGTTGATGGTCTATCTGAAGAGCGTTGGGCACCGACAAGAATAACAGGAAGTGATAGATTTTCGAGAATGAATGATAGTGCTGCTGCGGTGTAATGTAACGTATCTGTTCCATGGGTAATAATAATCCCCCTTACTTTTCTTTTTATTTCTTTTTTTATTTCTTTTGCTATTTGGTTATAATTATGAAATCTTATATTTGAGGAAAGTATGGAGGAAATTAATCGTGATTCGATATTTGCTTTTTCTTGTAACTCCGGGAACTTTTTTATGAGCTCTTGTGAGGAAAACTGAGGAGATACTGCTCCTGTTGTATAATCTACTCGTGATGCTACTGTTCCTCCCGTATGAAGGATGGAGACGATGGGGAGATCTCTTTTTTTCACTTCTTTTTCTTCTTTTATTCGATCAGTCGTATGTTTTTTTATGAGTTGTGTTTTTTTTATTTCTGTTTTTTTTATGCTGAGATTGTAGCCAGAGCCTAGTTTTATTGAGATACAGTCTTCTGATTGGGAGGGCAAAACTCTTCCTCGAATGTTTTCACTTGTAGTGGTTACTTCTATATCATCTCCTTCAGCAAAATTGCTTCTTTTCATTAAAAGAACACAAAATTCATCAGATTAATTAACTATTTATATTTTTAGAAATATAGTTTAAATGAACATAGAATTTAAATATAAGGTTATGGTATATATAAAAATTAATTTTAAGAAATCGCATATTATCCCGTTAAGTTTTGGCGAACTTAACAACATATCGTTCGAACTTTTTGGCGAAAGTTCTTGATATTTAGTTTGACGAATTTTATCGTGAAGTTTTGTTGAAGTTTAAATCATCAATCATTAAACTTTTTCTTCAGGTAGTTAGTAAACTTAACTACAATATAAAGATTATTGTAATCCACAATATAAAAAGGGGGAACAAAACAATGGAAAGTTTAATCCAAGGCGCAATCCAAGCTCAAAGGGAGATGATGCCGACACAAACTACTGGCAAGGCTAATATTAAGGTTATTGGTATTGGTGGTGGAGGTTCTAACGTTATTAACTGGCTTTCTCGTAAGGGAATCTCAGGTGCTGCAGAGATAATTGCTCTTAATACTGATAAGCAACATTTAGATATGGTTTCTGCTGATAAAAAAATCCTTATTGGTACTGAACTTACTCGAGGATTAGGTTGCGGTGGTTTTCCTGAGAAAGGACGAGAAGCTGCACGTGAAAGTCTCCATGAAATTCGGAATATTATGAGAGATGTTGATATGATATTTATTTGCGCAGGCCTTGGTGGAGGTACAGGAACTGGTGGTGCTCCTATTGTTGCACAAATTGCTCGAGAAGCAGGTTCTATTGTTATTGGAACTGTTACTATGCCTTTTGATCTTGAACGTGCACGCGTTGATAAGGCTGAATTCGGATTACAACAATTACGAGACGTTTGCGATACTGTCATCGTTATTGATAATAACCGTCTTGTGAATATTGCAGGTAATCTTCCTGTTCAACAAGCATTTGCTGTTGCTAATGAACTTGTGAGCACGATGATTAAGGGTATTGTCGAGATTATCGCTGTTCCCTCTCTTGTTAACTTAGATTATGCGGATGTTCGTGCTATTATGGCTAATGGAGATGTTTCTGTTATTGGTATAGGAGAAGCAAACTCTGAATCTCGCGTTGAAGAAGCTGTAAAGCGCGCACTTGTGAACCCACTTTTGGATGTTAATTATGATGGTGCTAAAGGAGCATTAATCCATATTAGTGGTGGAGAAGACATCACTCTTGATGAAGTAAGCCGTGTTGGTGAACTCGTCACTGAGGCGTTAGATGCAGATGCAAATGTTATCTGGGGCGCACGTATTGATCCTGCTATGAAGGGTGCTCTTCGTGTAATGACCATCATTACTGGAGTTAATTCACCTTACATCTTGGGTAGGAGCGATCGTTCAGCACGCAGACCTCAGAGTTCTGCTATCGCTAACGACTTAGGTATTGATATGATCTCGTTGAGAAAATAACAACTTTAAACAAGGGCAGTTAAACCCCCCTAGAATTTAATTTGCCCTACGCTTTATCTTGCTGGTACTTTTTTGGTACCAGCATTTCTTTTTATCTTTTTGAGTATACAAATCTTAAAATGCTTTCTTTCTTTTATTTTTAATAGAAATGGAAAACCATGTAGCTATTGTTATACGTAATGAACATAATCATATTCTTTTTATTAAAAGATCTTTGAATAAAAAAACACTTCCCGGCGCTTGGTCTTTTCCTTCCGGAACTGTCGAGAAGGAAGAAAAAATTTATGATACTGCGATACGTGAAGCACAGGAAGAGTTAGGGATTACTGTTTCTCCAGAACGTGTATTTGCTAAACTTAATTTGGAAGAATTCAATGTGCATCTGCTTTTTGTTCTTTGTATGCTTAAAGAAGGAAATCCCGTTATACAAGCAAGAGACGAGATTGATTCATTTCAATGGATGAGTTTTCCTGAGTTTTTTCACACTTTTTCTGATGATTATATTGGACATGGCCTTGATTGGATGAGGAAAAATAAACGTGTCTGCGAAGATTTAGAGTGAAAAAGATAA
>CAYIBE010000015.1:0-8706 GCA_964361555.1 Candidatus Woesearchaeota archaeon
CCTTATAGTGAAGGCGCTCTAAAGGGTAAATGGAATCCTCATTATGGGTGGATCAGGGAAGAATAATTTAAGATTAATTTGTAATCATTGTTTTTAATTTTTTTAGAACAACTTTATTATTCTCGGTGTAAACGAGCAGATCCTTTTTGTTCCAAAAAATGGATAACTGTTTATATGCGCAAGTGCTTAAATCTTGGTGATTATCTTACAGAAAGTTTTCGACTGGAATAGCATGCGGCAAGTTTAAGAGCATTTATCACATCATGTCCGGCCTTGAGGCTTTTGATGACCTCGTTAACGAGCGTTTCACCGCCTCGTGACTCAATCCAGTTAAGATAGTTTTCAAGTTTACCTTGGGGAAGATCATCAGCTAATTCATCGTCTTTTAACTTATCCTCATATTCTCCCACAATACGAAAATATTCACGTAGCGCTTCTTCACAAGAAATTTTATTCGTTCGGAAAGGTTCTTCTTTGTTGTCAAAATTATACGCTGCCATTTTTTTCTTCTTTCTTCTCTTCTTTCGCTTCAATACCAAGAACTTTTTCAATTGGTTCTTTTCCGTATTTTACAATTTTTATGTTCACTTGGGCTGTTGTTGCACCAATTGTATTTCCACGAATTGTTTTTCTGAGTTTTACTCCCTTCTGCTTGATGTGAACCCCGGAACCAGATCCGATAAGTGCTGATTTTCTGTTTGCTGTTGGAATGTCTTTTCGCATAGGAAATCCCGCGTTGTCTGAGCCACCTGTTATTTCACATTCAAAATCATGTAAACCAATCAGATTTCCTGCTAGTTTTTCTCCTATCTTTAATCCGGAAAGGTCTCCGTCATACTGTTTTGGATAACTCTTCCCTGTTTTTGGATCATTAATCACTAATTTTATTTCTGCCATTTAAATTCCCCACAAAGGCTTTGATGTTCTCTTTATATTCGCTATTTCTTTTAACACTTCAATTTCATTTCTATTTAAAAAGCTTTTCAATTTCTTGAGTTTGACGAATTCCTCCTCTGAAATGTCTGCATAGAGAACCATCTCTTCTTCTACCTGCCTCCCTACGGTAACACCTGGAAGAGAAATCGCTACTTCTTTGTTTCGTATGGCTTCTTGGATCGTTTCTCCCTCTAGCTGCAGACTTTTTACTTCTCCTATCTTTACTCCATCTTCTCTTATTAATGGTGTATTTGCCCGCAATTTTCCTTCAAGAATTCTTACGCCCACCACTGCTGGATTGGATTGTCTGAAGATCGTGCCACGAATAATTTGTATTTTTGCCGGGTACGTAATGGAAGATAATTCTTTCTGTTCTTGATTTTTCTTTGTTTGTTCTATCCACGTGTCATATTCTTCGATAATTCTGTAAATAACGTTATTTGTAATGATCTTTATGTCATCTGCATGCTGATTTTTTACATTAAATCCGAGAATAACTCTGTTAGAAGTTTTTTTCTCTGATTTCGCTTCGGTCATGTCTTTTTTTGTGATCTCGCCTATGTCCGCTTTTTTGATTGGGATATTTTTATCTTTCAGTAAATTTGTTAATGCTTCGAGTGAGCCAAGTGTATCTGCTTTTAAGATAACTCCATCTTTTTCTGTTTCAATAAGCACTTCTTGAATTTCTTCCTGGAGTGTTTGTTTTACTTCATCAAGATTACTTCCTGCTGTTTGGAGGGGCATGCCTGCTGTTGCCTGTTCAATATCCTGCGCAGAGATGATTATTCCTGCAGATGCTGAAACTTCTTCAACAGATTCACGTTTTCCTTTTTTTTGCTGGAAGATCGCTTTTACTTTTGTTACTATTGGACCTGATAATGTAGCAATAACAAGTGTATCATTTTTCTTTACTGTTCCATCATAAATAATGGTGTCGAGAATTTTTCCTAGACCTTTTTCTTCTCGTATCTCGAGAATTGTTCCTTTTGCGAATCCCTTTACTTCTATTTTTAATGATTCTTCAAGATATTTTTGTGCAAGACCTGTCATGACCATTAGTAATTCTGGTATCCCTTCGCCTGTTTTTGCGCTGCATGGAATGATAGAAATTTGTTTCGTATAGTTTTCTATCCGATCAAAACGTTCTGCATTAAAACTCAGCTCTCCTAACTTTGCTACTAAGTTGTATAATCTTTTTTCAATTTCTTGTATTGTTATTTCTGATTGTAATTGAATGTTTTTTATTAATGGAATTTCTGTGTTTGGTCTCCATCCTGGAAGCGTATCTATTTTATTGAGTGCAATGATAAAGGGGGTTTTGTAGCTTTTCAGAATTTCTATAGATTCTATTGTTTGTGGCATGACTCCTTCTTTTATATCTACCACAAGAATAGCTATATCTGCAAGATTTCCGCCTCTTTTTCTCAGATTATTAAATGCGGCGTGCCCTGGCGTATCAATGAATAGTATGCCTGGAATGGTAAGATCAATGTTTAGGGTGTGTAGTAACCGTCCTGTGATTTTTCGTATTTCAGAAATGGCTAAACTTGTTGAAGAAATCTTTTGCGTAATTCCTCCTGCTTCCTGAGAAACAATATTCGTGTGTTTAATATAGTCTAGGATACTTGATTTTCCATGATCAACGTGACCTACTAAAGTGACTATCGGCGCACGAATCTTTCTATCGTTTTTCATAAGAAAGTCTCTTTCTTTTCTCGTTTAAAAAGATTCGGTTAGGCGATTTTCCGTCTTATTAAAAGAAATGTAATTGTTCTTTTCCTTTTTGGATTGTTTCTTGATACATCCTTTCTTCTGTTTCTTTTATGCGTTTCACTGATTCACTTTGTTTAGTCGTTAATGGAAGAGAAGTACTCTGTTCTTCAATAAATTGCATGATTTCGTGAGCCAGCGCAAGGTATGACTCTATTGCGTGTTTATGATGATCATGATTAGACAAAAAGATATTGTACTGTGCTTCTGATTTTGTTCTTGCTACTTCATTTGCTGCTGCCGCCTTTATACACCAATTGTGACCCGCTATCAGTGTTGCAAGAAAGAGCTGATTTGCTTTGTTTGTTGGTTCTTGAATATATGATTCATTTATTATTTTTTGTACTTTCTCTGGATGGAATGCTATCACTGGTGGATTGAATACCTGAGGAGCAATATCTGATGCAACAGTGAGTCCTCTGCTGATGATATTTGCTGCGTCTGTAAAACGTATTTTATCATTATCATCCATAACAATATTTAAATGATGTAAGTCTGCATGTATAATCCCTTTTAGATCTGTTGTTATTGGATCTTCGCCTGAAAGAATTTCTGCCATACTCTGATAACTTTTTGCCAAGCGCTTTACTCTTTCTCCGGTTCCATGTGAAAGAATGCGATGATACAAACCATATTTTTTTGTGATAGTTCCCTTTCCTATTGCATTTTGTTTCCATGGATTCTCATTGTACGTACTTATTGTTTTATGAAAAAAACCTGTCGCTAATAATCCCCCCCGAACAATAGCGTAAATTTGTTCTCGCGTATTCTCTCTCTCTTCTGTTAATCGCGTTCTTAGATGTTGCTTGCCATTCTGTGCTCCTTGTTCATCTAATCGTTTAATTGTTCCATTCAGATTCTCGTAGGTTGTCATTAATTCATGAATCCTTCTATCGAGATTTTCCCCAATCCATTCTAAAATAAGAACTCTCTTTTCCTTGAGGTCCTTATATACATCAAATACTCTTTTTGTTAATGGTACTACATCAAAAATAGCATTATAGCACGTGGGAAATAATGTTGACTCATTTCCTTCCGCAAACAAACCTCCGTTTAAGAAGGTAAGATTTTTTAGCTCATTAACGTAGACGTTAGACGAAGAACGATCCTTACTCGTTATCCCTATTATGTATGGATTATACTGTTTTATGATTACCCGTTGTGGAACATCTGCTTGATGTTGTGTCGCGTATATGATGGAAACTATCGTGAGCACTGAATTGAGTCCGAATCCCTCTCCTAGATTTCTACATTGGATTTCTTTGATTTGAACTCCCTTTGGATTTCTTGTAAACCAATTTCCAAGAATACACTCCAAACTACTCTGATCGATAATGTTCGTGCATGATTTATTGTTCATGAGCCTTTCTCCCAGAAGTACCCACTTATTCTCTTTATAATGTTTACTATTTTAAAGTGATTAATTATAAATGAGACGAGATATTGTTCTTAAATGATCGATCATCGTTTTCAGCCTTTCTATAAGAATAATAACATTCTTTTGTTTTGTTTTATTACTTATTTTTTCACATTTTTCGATTAATTTTTTTGTTGAATCTGCTGTTTCGAAGGCTAATGTGCGGTCTTTTCCGTACAGGCTTTTCATTGTGGTGAGATAACAGGTTTCTATATCTTTAAAGATCCTTTCCAGGTCTCCTTTTTCCGGTATTGTTTTCTCTAATTTTCTTAAAAACCGTGAGCTTCGTTTTGTTTCATCTGCAAATCGTTCTATATGATCTGCTACTTGCCACAGAATTACAAAATCTAATACTTTAAGATTGTCGTTCTTCAGGTATTCTGGATTCTCAATGGAAAATTTTGCTAATCTATACGCAAGAAATACAAGACGATTGATGTCTTCATCTCTTTGCATGAGACTTTGATAGACATCTCGTTGGAGAGAATCTTTTGCGTCGTTGAGCATATTGCGTGTAAGGATATCCATTCTTCTCACGAGATGGAGCATGGAGATGTCTTCTAGGTTGATAAAATCTTTTGCAATAATGTGATCTTTTGTTTGTTCGAGAATTTCTATTCCTGATAACTCTTTGAGCATCTCTCTGATTTTTTTGGAGTTCTTTTCTATATTTTTTCCTACTAATTTTATTGTTCGATAATCGTTGATGTATGCGGAAATAATCTCTCTACCTACTTTTTCTGGTTCTTTTGATTCAGTGTCTATTGTTATTTGTTTTTCTTCGCGCTTTTTTTCTTTTATTTGTGATCTCAGAACGAGCTCATTATTTCCGTTTTCTTCTATAAAGATAGTATCTCCTTTTATTAGATTATTCTTTTTTAGCCAATCATTTGGCAAAGAAACGATATGAGATGAATTACCAAATTTTATGAGTTTTCTGTGTTCCACTTGTGCTCCCTCAAAAGTATTTACCTTTATTATAATGTATATACTACTATATAATCTTTACTTTTTATGAGAACACCTTAAAATTCTGATTCACCAATCCCATTTTTTGACATTCCCCCACATGCCACTCTACTTCACTTCTCATGTCTCTCATAAGTGGAGTATATTCGGCTAATCTATATGTATCAGCATATTCTAACCGTATTAATGTCTCCATTAGACTTTGTGACATTCCATGATACGTTGCTATGAAAATCATGCGATAGTTTGTATGTGCTCTTCCGGCATATAGTTTATAGTAATCATCATGGTGTTCAACGAGTTTTCTTATTGTCTCATCCCCTATTTCCCCCAATATCTCTGTTGATTCTGCACTAAGTTTTTGATGTGATCTTTTTCTAGGAAAATCATATTCCCATTTTTTTCCCAGGTCATGAATCATTAATGCTGACCGAAGTCTCCAGTCATTTCTCCATGAAGGATATCGTGCACTCATCTTATCACAATATTCTAAAATTTCTTGGGTATGAACACCAACAATTGCTCCTTCTCCTGGATGAAATCGTGTGCTTTTTTCCCTAAACTCTAAAGCAGTTTGAAAAAGAGTATTTTCATTGAATAACCTTATAATTTTTACTTCTAATTCGTTATCGTCATGCGCAGTAATGGTAAATCTTGACCCAGTATACGCTAATTGTTGTTCATTACCATTGTCTATGTAGCCCATTTGATTCCGTCTATTGTCTCGCATTTTTTTACAGTCATTTCTTCTCTTTTAAACATGAAGTATATACTAAATATATAAAATATCGCTAAGATATATATCTTTCTCTTACGTAAGAGTATTTACGATAAAGAAGATATTATTTCACGGGGGGTGAAAGTATGAGCAAACGAAAGAAAATTCACCTAATTGAAGAAGAAGATTTTGACATTTACGACCAAGACTATGTCGAAGAATTACTCGAAGATGACGAGATTTCATCGGAAGAGCAGGCGTTTATGCGCGGATACAATGGTGCCTAAATGGAGGAACTTGTGGTAACTCAAGAAGATAGTTCGGACGAGGTTATGTTATTCACTGAAGAAGAAGCGATTATTGAAGCTGCAAAGCGAAAATGCATTGTTGCCTTTTACTGATCATGGAGGTGGTTTATGCCAAAGAAGAAAATCTGCATCCTCTGCGGAAATTCCATTATGAAGCAAGCTAAGAGTGATCCCTATGTTTGTTGGGATTGTGAACGAGAGAATGCTGAAGGGCGTTACCTTAATGAATGGAAGATCTGAGATTGGGTGAATAACGCAATCTTTTTTTTCTTTTTTTATGGTTTTTTAAATTTCGCGATCGTGTCAATAAGATCGACGTGACTTAAAAATAAAGAACGACAACAATACCTTTCAAGATTAAGCTCGTCAAGTGCTTGTTTCTTGGTTTCTCCTGTTTTAATTTTTTCTTGGTAGGATTGCCAAAGATGGGCAACTGGTTTACCGCACGACATGCATCGTATTGGGATGATCATAGTAAAAAAAACCTTGATTGGCTATTTAAATATATCTTTTTGAAGTGGAGATTAAACATCGCTCTTCGTGTTGCCATTTTTTTCACTCATTCTTTGCATTGAGATAATGTTCATTAACTTGATTCCAGTCGATTACATGGAAGAACGCATCAATGTAGTCTGATCTTCTGTTTTGGTACTTAATGTAATACGAATGTTCCCAGAGATCTAATCCCACAACTGGAATTTTTCCTTCCATTAATGGTGAATCTTGGTTTGCTGTCGACATAATCTCTAATTTGCCTTTATGAAAAACTAGCCAAGCCCATCCAGAACCGAACCTATTCAGTGATGCGGTTTTGAATTCTTCTTTAAACTTATCAATAGAACCAAATGTGTTTATGATTGCTTTTTCGATATCGCCTTTTAACGAAACGTTTTTTTTGAGGATTTTCCAAAAAAACGAGTGATTTACGTGTCCACCACCGTGATTTCGCACGGCCATTCGTATTTTTTCAGGAACTGCATTCAGATCCTTTATTAATTCTTCAGGATCGAGATCCATTAAGCCTTCATCGATTTCGAGTGCTGCATTTAATTTGTCAATGTATGCTTGATGATGTTTTGTATGATGAATGCGCATTGTTTGTTCATCAATGTATGGCTCTAACGCATTATACTCATAGGGTAATGTAGGTAAACTATGTGCCATCTTTCTTTAACAGTTGATAGAACTTAAATAGTTTGTGTTAACTGAGTTAATTTTGGTGCTCTTTATCACAAAATTTCCTTGAAAAAAGAATGAGTGAATTGTATTGTTAAAAAATAAAAAAGATTTGGAAAAGACCCTTACAGGTCTCAACTATATTCAAAAAGAATGATTATCTCCTATTTTTCATATAGCACTCTTTACAATACACAGGCTTTCCCTCAGTTGGCTTGAATGGAACTTCACATTCATTACCGCACTCAGAGCATGTTGCCTTATGCATCTCTCGTGGTCCGAAATTCCTTCGGAAACCACCTTGATTGTAGTCTCGCATATTTTTTCGCTCCTTATATTCGATCACATATACAAGAAAATAATTTCTTTATATGCTAGAAATATGGTATATTTGTCCTTTATAAACCTTTTTACTTGCGTTTAGTGGTGTCTTTTACGGATAAGTTTTCGTTTCATATGATAGTGAGAAAGAGAAATTTTTGCTCGTTTTTCCTTTTTATGTTCTAAACCGAAGAGGATACAAGATCCGATTAAAGCCATCGTGCCAACGAAAATAAACGTGTAGGTGAAGCTTGCGAATTCTGCGATTGCTGCTCCGACTGCTGCGGTTATTGCTGTTCCTATACCTGTTAATGTTGAATAGACACTCCATTCGTAGCTTTCGTGTTTTTTATCAAGGTGTGTACTCCAGAGACCGAGCCATGTAGGATATGCAAGGCCACTACCGATTCCATGAAGAACTTGTGCAAAATAGATATATTGCACATCATCTGCCATGAGATATATAAAAGGAACAAGTGCAATTAAAAACGTTCCAATAATTAACCATTTTACTTTATGATCATATCTATCGACATATCGAGAAAACGGTAGTTGCACGATTGATTTTGTGATGAGAAAGATTGTGCTTGCCATTCCTGCTGCAAAGATTGTTCCTCCAGCAAGATTTTCTTTAATGAAAATAGCAAGAATCGGGTCAATTAAACCGAATCCCGTTAAGAAGAACACGTCAGAGATCATTAAGAGTTTAATTGTACGGTTCATCTCTTTTCTTTTCTTTTCGCGTTATATAAATATTTTAAGTAACCTTTAAGTAGTATTGAAAAAATTTCTTCTCGAAACCTTTATAAATCATCATTTTCAGTTTTTCTTTAGAAGGAATTTTTCCTTATCACTCCGCGAGCTCACGCGATAGTGGAGGTTTTCTCTGCTATGTCACGACAATCACATGCAACAAACCAGTATTTAACTGAACTCATTCAGCATCTGAAGAAAACTGCTATTGAGCAGAAGGTGAATATTTGGAAAGCTCTTGCGACTGAATTAGAAAAACCGGCACGTATACGAAGAGTTGTGAATATTGAGAGAATTAATCGTTTTTGTGATGATAAGGAAACGATTGTTGTTCCTGG
>CAYIBE010000016.1:0-8632 GCA_964361555.1 Candidatus Woesearchaeota archaeon
GATTGTGATAATATCATCGATGAAGGTACTCTCTGTTCTGCTGGACAACGATGCTCTAACGGACAATGTGTTGATGCATGCGGTATTTCTGATGGCGCATGTGTTACAAGATCTTGCACACCACTTAATGATGTTGATTGCAATTCTGTTTGCGGTATCAGTGGTAATGGTGTTTGTCCTCCTGGTTGCACGAATCCACCTGATGCTGATTGTTCTGATCCTTGTTCTGGCATTAGTTGTGATGATGGAAGTTCCTGTACTGCTGATTCTTGTAGTAATAGTGTTTGTCAATTCACTCCTGCTCCTTATGGTTCTCTTTGTTCTGGTGGTTTTTGTGATACTGATGGCCTTTGTAAGGAATGTTTGGTTGATAGTAACTGCCCTTCTGGAAAAGTTTGTATTTTTATTGATGCTGATAACAGTCAATGTATTTCTCAACCACAACAATGTTCTAATAAATGTGGTGGGAGTGATGGTGTAGGAGGCACGTGTCCTAATACGTGTAGCGGTAGTACTCCTCGGTGTTTGAATGATGATCAGTGCGTTGAATGTATTACTGATACTGATTGTGGTGTTAATGGCGTGTGTGAAACAGATAATATGTGTACTATTGTTGGCTGTGGCGACGGCGTTATTGATGCAGATCAAGGAGAATTGTGTGATTTTGATCTTGATGGAAATCCTATTTTCCCTGCTGGTTTTAATGTTTGTGGCTCTTTTGATAACTTCACTGGAGGAGATTTAGAGTGTTTTACACCAGGAAACGCAGAAGAATGTCACTTTGATGTTTCTTCGTGTCTTCCCTTGCCAGTTACTTGTAATAATAATGATCTTGCTGAGACTGGAGAGGTATGTGATGGTAGTGATGTGAGGGGATTAACGTGTTCTGATTTTGGATTTACTTCTGGTGATTTGACCTGCAGTTCTTGTAACTTTGATAGTTCTCAATGTGAAGGTGTTGCTTCTTTTTGTGGTGATGGTGTTATTGATCCTGGTGAAACGTGCGATTTTGACGGTAATAGTATTATCTATCCTTCTGGAAAAGATTCTTGCGAAGATTATGATCAGTTTACGACGCCCACTAATGGCGGATTGAACTGTTTTTCTTCTGGATCTGATACAGAATGTCAGATAGACACGAGTGTTTGTATAGGAACGATTGGTGATTGTGGTGATGGTATAATTAATCCTGGGGAAACGTGCGATTTTGATTCATTTGGAAATGCCCTTCTTCATGGAGAAACGTGCGACAGTATCTTTGGTAGTAATTATATTGGAAATTTACACTGTTATCGTAATGGCACTGAAAAAGAATGCCTTTTTGATACGCGATCGTGCCGCTTTAAACAAGGATGTTATATTGAACGAGTTTATTGGGATAGTGGCATTAAAGAATTAGAAGATGGTGAAGATGTAAAAGATGGGCAACCTGTTTTTCTTGTTGTTGAAGGATCTAGTGAATGTACGGCGAGTGATACGGTGAAACTTGAAATTTTCCGTGATTTACTCGTTGATATCCCTGTTACTGATTTTGATACTGATTTTTCTTTTAGTAATGGTATTGTTAAGCAAGTGTGGTTTGCTCAACGAGAATGTCTTATTCCAGAATGTTTATTGGGAGATCCTTGGTTTTTATTTCGTGCAACACATCAAGGAATAACAACTACCTCTTCTTCAATAATAGTTATTGAAAACGATGGGTTATCTTCCTGTAATAATGGTTGGCTGGAATTTGGTGAAGTGTGTGAATGTGGTGATGATGAAGTTTGCGGATCAGATGATGATGTGATTGCCGGAGGAAATAATGATTGTGCGGAACATACGGATGAACAACATGATGGAGATTATGCATGGACACGCGGTATATTAACTTGTAAACCAAATTCTTTTTGTTTAGAAGTTGATACTTCTGCTTGTGAATGCCCAAATTGTTAATATGAACAGATTTATTTTAGAAAAAAAGAGTGGTTTTGCGAGTATGAACTATCATGTTCTTTTTTTCGTTTTTATTTTCTTTATTTCTGTTGTTGATGCTCAGAGTCAATGTAATAACAATGGTATTCTTGAACCTGGCGAATATTGCGATCCGGGAAACGCTGTTGTGGAAGGTGATGAAGTATTTTTTGACGGCATTGAAAGTTGTGTTGATATTTCTCTTCCTGGCATTGATTTAGAAGGGGTGTTAAAGTGTTATTCTCCTGGAGAACCGCGAGAATGTCAACTTAATCTTGAAGAGTGCGTTCAGGTAGAGTTTTCTGTTCAGGGCGGTATTTGTCCTACGTGTGCAAGTTGCGATGATGGTGAATGTACAGCTAGTCTCTGTCAAAATTTCTGCGCTGGTGGTTCTGGAGCGTGTCATTTTGTCGGTAACGGACCTGGTGAAACGTGTGAATCCTGCTTGAATATTGCCTCGTGTGGAGATTACCAAACACCACAGAGTTGTGGAAGTGGCGGCGATGATACGTGCAATTTAGCTTCTCAGCCTGAGTGGAATGGATATATATGTGAATGGATTAATGGTGGATGTCGTTCTAATCAGGATTGTAAGTGGGACTGTGAAAATTTATATGGAGAATGCTTAGGAGATGGCTTTAAGTATAAACAAGAAGGTGTTGGATGTGTGTTGCTTGTTGAATCTTCTACAGATTACGAAACGTGTATTGTTAAAAATCCCGAGCCGAATTTTCCACAACGTGTTGCTTGTGGATTGTATGAAGAGAATTTTCCTGTATTTACTTTAATCAATGTTATTCTTAGTTTATTTTTGCTTATTGGTTACTATTATTTTAGAAATCAGTCTAAATAGCTATTTTTCGCAAAGGTTGGCGTTGTATCTTAAAAGTAGTTAATTGACCGAAATGTTTATAAAGTATTAATTTGCTCTATTTTTCATGGGATTCAAAGAATACGCAATAGGATTTGTAATTGGCGCAGGAGTATCTATGACTGGAACTGCATATTTACTAACATGGGCATTGCTCCCTAAACAGGCTTATACTCTCACACTTCAAGCAGATGATTTAAATCAGGACAGAATTCCAGATTTAGTAATTGAACAAGGACAAGCACACAAAGTTCCAATGTATGGAATCAGGGACGGAAAAAACATAAGATATGTTTCAGCTTCAGAAATGATGAAAAGAAATCCTAATTCAATGATCAATTACAAAACCATAGAATCAAAATTGAATGAATAAATCTTTCGTTCTATAATTTTATTTTTCAACGATTTCGTTAAAATTTTGTTAGTTGATTTTGATTACACTCATCATAATACTGCTAAATAGCTATTCTTCTATAAAGAGTTGGTAACAATTCTGGAACTGCTCTCGGATTGCTCACTTCCCTATAGATACAATGGTCTACCAGGCACCTAATTCCTTCATTTATTCCATTTCCGAAAGCAATAACTACAGGCAAGCATCCGTTTTGTTTAGCTTCTATAATTGCTTTCTGTGTATCGGCAATGGCATATTCCCCATCATAACCAAAATCGTGAGGTAACCCTTCCATTAGATAAAATAATAGTCTTGTTTTTTCTGGTTGTCTTGAAAGAAGTGTTACAGCATGCCTTATTCCTGCGGCGTCTCTGTTTTGTTTTAGTGGTTTTATTCCACCAATTATTTTTTTTACATTTATATCGTATGGTTGATGAAAATCTTTTATTAAATAAAATTCCACATTACCATCTTTCTCATATCCTAGCTTTTCTCACAAAACGAAAGTTTTATATAATAGTTATACCTATTAGTTATACATGGGAATCGAAGTTAAAACAAAAAAATGGGGGAATTCTATAGGCATTGTCATACCTGTACAAGTTGCAGAACAATTGAATATAAAGCCTGAAGAGGAGATCGTAATAGAAATAGAAAAAAAGAATAATATCCTAAAGGAAATGTTTGGGAAAGCAAAATTCAAGAAATCTGCAAAAAAAATGATAGAGGATTTTAGAAAGGAATATGAGAGCAAATGGATGAAGTGAAGAGATGTTTAGACACTTATGCTTTGGTAGAGATTTATTTAGGCAATGAAAAATTTGCTCAGTACCTCAACGTCGACTTTGTCATTAATGACTTCACATTAGCGGAGTTTTATGGAGTTCTCCTTAAAGAGTATGGCGAAGACGAAGCAGAGTTATGGTTAAAAAAATTAGAGCGATATGCTGTGCCGATTAACAGAGAAATTTTAATTAGAGCAATCAAATTTAGGTATCAACATAAAAAACAAAATATCTCTTTTTTTGATGCCGTAGGTTATGTTTTTTCAATTAAAAATGGTTATTATTTTGTTACTGGAGATAAAGAGTTTCAACATCTGCCGAACGTAGAGTTTAAGAAGAAATAGTTAAAAACCAGTAAAACCACAAAAGATGGATTCTAGAGTATTTTTGATACATATGGGCCATCTTTCTGATATCCTAGCTTTTCAATAAAGTACTGGCGAACGCCCACACCTGCAATAACCACTATTTTTTCTTTCTTCTCTTTTTGTGCTATCTCTTCTGCTTTCTGAATTAGTTGTTTTCCTAATCCTTTATGTTGCACTTTTCCTTCTCCACCAATTTTTGCTGCGGGACCGTAGACATGTACTTCACGAATGATTGCTGTTTTTTCTGTTATTTCTTTTCGTAATGATTGTGAAGGAAAACGTAGTCTACAAAATCCTAAAATAATATTATTTTTTTTATCTTCATAACTGATAAAAAACTCTTTTCCTTGGGATGCCTCATATTCTCTCATGATAATTTCTGCATTACTTGCGTTTATTTTTTTATTCATCGGTTCACGACATCGAATACATTGACAGCGAATTCCTCGTTGTTTGCATACTCGTTCTACGTCCTGCCGTAAATTCGTTCGTATTGGACCTGAAGCAATGACTGTACTGGGAATATCACGTTGAATACGCTGGATACGCACGTACGGAGGTACATATCGTTTTACTTCTGCAATAATATCTGTGGCTTCTTCTATAGAAATGGGCGTATATTTTCCTTGCTTCCACGTTTCATATAATGGAGTGCCCGGCATGACTAAACACGGATAAATTTTCAGCATGTCTGGTCTGAACTCAGGATCAGAGAACAGTTGTTTTATTCCTTCGAGATCTTTCTTTCGATCTTCTGTTAATCCGAGCATATAATGAAGTGCTAATTTAAATCCGAGATCTTTTAATATTTTTATTGAATCTCTGGAATCTTGTACTGAATGTCCTCGTTTTACTGTATTAAGATCTTCATCATAGACGCTTTGTACTCCTAATTCTACTTTTGTTCCTCCATATGCAAGAATTTCGTTTCCTTCTTTGAGTTTTCCACAGTCAGGACGTGTTTCTATCAATAATGATATGCAGCGAATTGTGCTTGTTTCATTTCTTTCTTTTTCTGTTTCGAGGTTTCTTTTATTTTTTTCTTTTATTTGTAGAATTTTTTCCTGTACTTTGTTTGTTCTCTCTTTATCATCTAATTCTGCAGGGAGTTCGAAGAATTCTTTAAACTTTTCGAAGTTAAAAATGTTATTTTGAAAAAAAAGTTCTGAAAAATCATTTAACGCTTTATATACATACGTGATAAATGGTGTTTTGTAGCTTTCTGGCAAATATGTAAATGTGCCCCCCATGACAATTATCTCTACTTTATCATATGGCTGGTTTAGGAGAGAATAATGTTCTAGCCTATTAAATATTTGAAGATAAGGATCGTATCTGTTTCGTGCTGCCCTTCGTGATGCTGGTTCATTTCCTGTGTAGGATTTCGGCACATTTCCAAAAACTGAGCCGGGGCCACCTGGACAGAATGTACATTGTGCTTGCGGAGGACAGGCTGTAGGTGCTGAGAATAATGCAAGAGGAGCTACACCTGACGCTGTTCTCACTGGCTTTGTTTTTATAAGCGATGATAACTTTTTTCTTTGCTCATTCGTTGCATATAATAAGAGATGGATTTTCTTTGGAGAGATTTTTAATTTGTATTTTTGCGTTACTTCGTTACTTAATTTATTGAGTTCTTTTTCTGTTGTAATACTTCTCTTTTCGATTTCTTCTATAAGTTCGTGAACAATTTGTTGCATGTTTTCGTAGTAAAAGAGAAGATTTAAATAGTCTTTGGATTTTTTCTTCCTAATGCACAAAAAAAATAGAAAGAGATTTACTGTTGTATATGTTGTTGCACTTATTCTCATTTTTGTGATTGGTATTGTTGTTATTGTTGCCCGGTCTCCTTTCTATAACGAGAGAGAAATTCATACTTGGGGGAAAATTGCGGTTATTCCTCTTAAAGGGCCTATTAGTACTGAAAACGGTGCTGGTGATTTATTTAATCGGGGAACTGTTGGATCTGGATCTGTTGTAAGTTTTATTGAAACTGCGGCTAAAGACAAGGAGATTAAAGGCATTATCTTAAATATTAACTCTCCTGGCGGCACTGTTGTTGCAAGCAAAGAAATTGCTGATGCTGTTAAAAAAGTTGATAAACCTGTTGTTGCTTTGATTCGAGAAGTCGGTGCTTCTGGAGCTTATTGGGTTGCCAGCGCTGCTGATTATATTGTTGCTGATCCTTTGAGTGTTACTGGGAGTATTGGTGTTGTTGGCAGTTATCTCGAATTTTCTGAATTGTTTTCTCAGTATGGTGTGACATATCAGGATGTGAAAACTGGAGAATATAAAGACCTTGGAAATCCCTATAAAACGCTTACTCCTCAAGAGAAAGAAGTTCTTGTGGGAAAATTACAGATTATTCATGATTATTTTGCTGATGAGGTGAGCAAGAATAGAGGAAAGAATTTGAACAAATATGCAAACGGACTTTTTTATATGGGTACAGAAGCAAAAGAGATTGGACTTGTTGATGAATTGGGCGGAAAAGAAGAAGCTATTAGCGCTGTCAAACGATTAGCTGGTATTGACGACTATGAATTAGTTCTCTATCAGAAAGATCTGACGTTCTTTGATTTACTTGGTAAAATTACTGAAAACTTTGGATTTCGTATTGGAGAAGGATTTGGCAATACTATTATTTCTCAGAATGATGA
This sequence comes from Candidatus Woesearchaeota archaeon, assembly GCA_964361555.1. Taxonomy (GTDB): domain Archaea; phylum Nanobdellota; class Nanobdellia; order SCGC-AAA011-G17; family JACPIM01; genus CAYIBE01. Next base: position 7,032 of record CAYIBE010000016.1, read on the forward strand.
TTTTCAGATGGCTTTGAAGTGAAATAATATATTTTGCAGGGTATTGATACTCTCTTCGACATGAAGTTTGAATAATTATGTGGTTTGTGTTGCTAATCTAATTAATTCATACGTGTTTCTTGCTCCGGTTTTATATGTGGTGACTTCTATTTCGGAAGAAAAAACATTCTCGCTAATTGATTCTATTGCTTCAAATAAAACTGGATTTTCTCGTCTCATTCTACTCACAACATCTCTAACATAGTCTACAGGATTAAGAGAAAGAGAAATTCTTCTGTTAAATATATGGATAGTTCCTTTTTTTAGTCTTGGTAATGACTCTGGTTCATTAGCAATCTCTAGAGTAGAGTATGTGAATAAACCTGCAGTTACAAAAGCTGTAGCTAATCTTGAGCTTTTACCAAACTCCTCTCTAAAAAATATTTCATTTTGTGTAAGATAATTCCAGAGTTCTTCATCCTTTTTTTGGATATCATCAAGATCATTCATTTTGGAAAGTATGGTTTCTAAAAGAGAGGGGTTCTCACTTGCTTCCTCTAGATAGATAAAAGCGTTTCTTGGAACAACTATTAACCCATCTGCAGTATACGTTTTTTGTTGGTTTCTCATCTTTTAACAATTTTCATTTGTTTTTAGATCTTTAATATTATAGAGTACATTAATCACACAATACTCTTTTTCTCTGCATGTCTCTTTCCGCATGCCATGGAGAAACATTCACAAATATTAAATCAACTAATCCTTCAACAAATCTATCGCCGTTCGTTAATAAATAAAACCAAATGGGTGTTTCATTAACATAGATTCTTTCTTGTCCAACAACTCCACTGCGAACACCTAAAGAAGCATCTCCTTTTTGAGATAGATGTAGATATCCTGATCCTGCTACCTTTGAGTATTCTGGTGTTTGAACAATTAACTCATAACATGAATGAAATCTCTCTTTTGAAAATACTTGATCAAGGGGCACATGCGCAGCTGTTCCTTCTTCTCTAAATCCTGGTTTTATTCTCCACCCATGATAGTTTTCATCTACTACGCTAAATTCGCCTCTCAATGTAAAGTCGCGTTTGGACAACTTTGCTACATCTACTGGTTTTTCTAATTTTCCACGAATCATGTTAATTCTCTCTGCGATAGGTTCTGTACACCTGTATTTAAATCTTTCTATTGTTGTTACCTTATAGTTATTAATTAATCTATAGAAACCTTTAAATATAAGGTTACCTATTGGGTAACTATAAATAAAAACCAAAATAAAGACAAAATGGCAACAGAAATACCTCCATATGGCTTGAAAGCTTATGCTTTATTTTTTGCAAGACATAAAGATAAAGAAGCATTTAAGCAGTCAGAATTAGATTGGATAGTTGGGCAAAGCATGAAAAAGAAGATATTTTCTTTATTGTTAAGGTCAGGTTGGGTAAAAAAGCAATCAGATAATACTTATATTTGCATAAATCCAGAAATTGTTATTAATAGCTTATTAGAGTTTAAAGTCCCTCAAATAATAAAAGAAGCAGAAAAAGATTATGCTTTCACTAATTTATCTGCTGTAGAGATTTGGAGTGATTACTCTTATGTTCAAAGAGGAATAGAAA
>CAYIBE010000017.1:0-8330 GCA_964361555.1 Candidatus Woesearchaeota archaeon
TCTTGGAATCCGACACCAACAGTGAGATTGAGAGGGGTGAAACTCGCATCAGTAATCGCGAAATGACCTGCGGATGCAGCAAAAGCTAGTCCAAAAAGAAAGACTGATAGTAATAAACCGAATAAATACCTCTTTTCCAACATAAATATTGTCACATCCTTCTTTATATATAAAGGTTTTGGAGTGCATGCATTGTAACATAAAAGGGACTTAGAGGTTTACCACGACCTAATTTTACTGAGAATCTCACTTTAATAACTCAACCAGATTTGAACTCCTATTGCTATTACTTGCATAATGATTGCTCCAGCCATTATTCTTGTCCAGAAAACAAGGCTTTTTTGAAGTCTTTCAGAAGATTTAGAGCTTTCCTTCATTTGGTTGTTTAAATCTTTTAAATTTTTGTTTAATTCCTCGAGCTCTCTTCTAACTTTTGTCTCTTCTGGAAAAAGGTTATTCATAAAAATAACACTTATTTCATGTTTTTATAAGTATCGTAAATTCTCCCTGCTGGCGAAGTGTATGAGGTCAAGCCACTTATTCTTCCCCAGCTTCAAGTCTGTACAACTCAATATTTAAGCTCTTCATAGATCATTGTTCATTGACAAGAGTTGACTTTGATGATATGTATAAAGAGGGATTCAACATAAAATATGTGAATGAGAATAAATTTCTTGGTGAAGCAAGAAACTGGATAGACCCGAAGAAGAGTAGATAATATTCTATTTGAGTGAAAGACGTGCAGGGAGAATGCACCAACCACTACTTCCGATGCATGCACAGGTAAGGAGAGTCATAAGAGCTATTTAGAGCTTGTCAGAGCTTAGTATCAATATATTAAACAGTGTAGAAAGGTTTTTATCTTTGGGATGTAAAAATAGAGGATATGATAAAGAAATATACACTTGTTTTTGATAAGGTCATAATCAAACAACTAAAAAAAGCTGCCAAAAATAATCAAGTTAAAGAAATTCTCATCAAAATGTTGGATAGTATAGAAGAAAATGGTCCAGATGCAGGAGAACTATTAGATTCTCAATTATTCATTTATGAAGTAAAAAACATGCGTCCTCCAATCAGACTATATTATCAATATAACAAGGTATCAAATGAAGTCAAAGTGTTTGAATATGAAATGAAAACGAGTTCAGAGAAGCAAGCAAATACTATTGAGAAAATAAAGAAGAGGCTATTAAAACCCTAAGTCTTGTCGTGTATACTTTTTTTGAGTAATATTTTTTTCAAATGCAAGTAAACGTTGGTAGAGTTTTGAGTCTCTTAGGAGTAATAATTCACGTTTCATTTGTTCAAATTCTTGCTTTGGTATAGTTATGGTTTCCATTAGGTCTTATAAGTACAGATTCTTTAAATAGCTTTCTATAACCTTGAAAAGTAAGTATCTATGCAGGGAGAATGCACCAACCACTACTTCCGATGCATGCACAAGTAAAGAATAAAATAGTGCCTTATTAAATCTTGTCAGTATCATACCACCTTCAAAAATAAACGTTTATGACAGACAAAAATTACAACTTATAAGTAATTACAAAAGTAAAGTTTATAAATCTCTAAGAAAGGAAGAAAGGATGCAAAAAATAGTCTCCTTAGAAGGAATTGTAGGAAGTGGAAAAACGACACAACTACAGAGATTAAATGATTATTTCTCTCCAAATGCTTATGTGATGCCTGAGCTGAATCAACATCCGTTTATGAAAGAAGCTATAGAAAAATGGAGACAAAAAGGCTCTGGAAAAGAAGCATTCTGCTTCGATCGGTGTGATGTTGTACAACTTGCTATCGCGAGAGCAAAGAGTCAGGCAGAGTACTTGTCACAAGCAAGAGATCTATCTTGGGTTTTTATGGATCGAGGAGTTTATACTGCTATGGTATATGAATGTGGACAACTTTCAATGGAAGAAATAGAAGAGATCAATAAAACTCAAGGTGTTACTTTTCCAGATATTTGTGTTGTTTTGGACTGTGATGTAAATGAAGCGCTAAGGCACATAGATAGAAGAAGGATACAACAAGGTAGTTATAATACAAGAGCAATACATGAAACTGAAGAAAGGTTAGCACAAACGAGAAGATTATATCTGGAGTTTGCAAGACAAAGAGAATCTGTAAAAATAGTAGATACAAATTGTAGCGAAGATCTTGTTTTTGAAAGAATTTTGAGGATTCTGAAACATGATTGATTTTTACAAACGAAGGTTATGTTGGGGATTGCATAGAACGTATAAAGAATCATTAGAATATGAGAGAGTGCTTAGGGAAGTTTTTCGAAAAACAGCGATGGAGATATATGGCACAACAAAAGTTGAAAGTATTGGTGTTTTTGCCTATGGATCTCCTGGAAGATTTGAGTTGACTGGCGGTGATGCAGATGCTGACGTCCTGATAGTTGAAAAAAGAAGAGGAAGTAGAGAAAGAAGATTTAGAGAGCTCTTTTCAAGAAGATTAGGAAATTTTGATTTTTCAAAAATTGATTTACCACCGTTTGGAACATATGAAGAAATTGATATTTTTTTAGGAAAGAGTCTTGTGGAAGGAAATCAAGTCATAGAAACAAGATTTATCTGTGGTGATCCTAATGTAAGAAAAGAAGTCGAGTCAAAAATAAGGAAGTTTGACTCAGTAGAGAGAGAATTAAGGAATATATTCTTTAATAGATTCTACTTCAATCAATATTTCAGACAAAGATCGCAAAATGGCCATCCGAATGTTAAATACTGTCCAGGAGGATCACGAGAATTTTTGTTCTTTTATTGGTATGATCGACTATGTCAAAAGATAAATCACGAAGATTTTAGTTTATCTGGTTTAACGCAACCAAAAATAAAAGAAGGGTTAGAAAGAGTCTTTACTGAAGGAGGAATTACTGGAGAAGAATTTGGCAGAGCTTTTGAAGCAATTAATGCATTAATTGAATTAAGAACCGATATTTTGACGTTAAATAGAGGAAGCACGAATAGAGGAATAACCATTCTTGATCCAGAAACTATTATAGGATTGCAAAAAGAGTTTAGATATCCATCAAGAAGAGAGGTTGTTAGAGCATTCAGAAAGTATTCCGGAGCTTTAGCAACGGTTACGCAAAGAATTATCGAAATGACTATGGAGCGTGCTGCTAATTTTAGAGGCTCTTCTTGGAAAGAAGATTTTAAAGAAGGATATGCTAAATCAACATCAGAGAAGGAAAGAAAAAGAATAGCTGTGGATGATCCGTTAACAAGAATGGCTGTTATTTGGGGAGCTTCTGAGGCGGGGCAAAAATCTTTATTCGATAAATTAGCCGGAAAATATGTAGATTCAAGTGATTGGGCAACAATATGCTCTCTTGTTTGTAGCCCTTTATGTGAACCGGAGATTTTGCATGAAGTTGCAGTAAATCAGGGAAAGGAAAGAGGCTATGGGTATATTCTTAGAGTTATAGCAAGAAATAAAAACACAAGAAGAGATACTCTCGAATCTATTGCTAATAATCCAAATTTAGAAAAAAGATATAGTGAACTCGCAACAATAGCGCTTGCAGAAGGTTTTAATAAAGCGAATAACCAGGTATAAGCAAACACCATGTTCAGAATATTGTTTACAAGGCATGCTCAGACAAAGAAAAATGTAGATGGAACTGTACAAGGACACGAAGATGGTGATATTAATGAAAAAGGATATTGGCAGATAGAGAAATTAAAACAAAGAATCAAGAAAGAAAAAATAGATATAGTAATATCAAGCGATATACCGCGGTGTAGAATAACTACTGAAGGGATAATAGAAGGAAGAAACATATCTGTAGAATATACGACCATACTAAGAGAAAAAAATAATGGTGATTTAGTCGGAAAAAAAGCAGATGAAGTAAATTGGGAGGATCTTGGTGGTGATTTTGAAACACGAAAAGCACCAAATGGGGAGAATTTAATTGAAGTCAGGGAAAGAGGGAGAAAATTTATCAATGAGATATTAAAGAAATATAAAAACGCTGACAAAACAATACTTGTAGTCTCACATGGTGCTTTCTTAAAGATTCTTATTGGTGATTTAATCGGAACAAGTCTTCATAACGCAATATTTAAACTCTTCATTGATCATTGTTCATTGACAAGAGTTGACTTTGATGATAAATATAAAGAGGGTTTCAACATAAAGTATGTAAATGAAAATGAATTTCTTGGCGAAGCAAGAAACTGGATAGAACCTAAGAAAAGCAGATAATATTCTATTTTGAGTGAAAGACATGCAGGGAGAAGGATTCGAACCTTCGAAGGCACTAAGCCAATAGCTCTTGAGGCTATCCCGTTTGACCGCTCCGGCATCCCTGCGTAAAAAAGAGGGAAAAAACAAGCTTTAAGTAGTTTTCGAGAGTGAGAAGTAATGGAAAGATAAGAAGAAGTAAAGAGCATGAAAAAACCTGTAAAGAAAGTCCTGTACGGTCATGAAGAGCAGAAATACTACTGGTCAGAAGGCGATGTTCACCTCCAAAGCGGTGTTATTAAGGAAAAAGAGCTTAAAGATGGAAAAGTAAAAACACATTTAGGAAAGGAATTCATTTGTATGCCTGCAAATTTCATCGATAGATCAGAAAGAATTGAACGCGGTCCTGCAACGATTCATCAAAAAGATATCGGTATCATTCTTGCAAACATTCCTCTTGATGCCAAAGCAAAGATTCTTGATGCTGGCACTGGTTGTGGATTGTTGGCTGCTTTCCTTGCACGCGTTAGTAAGAACGTCACGAGTTATGATAATAATGAGAAGCATCTGGAAATCGCAAAGAGGAATATGCAGTTGTTGAATGTTAAATACAAAGTGAAGAAAAAAGATATTTATGAAGGCATTGAGGAGAAGAATCTTGACGTCATCACCTTAGACCTCCCAGAACCATGGCGCGTCCTGCCACACACGGAAAAAAGTTTGAAGGCTGGAGGCACCTTAGTTGCGTTCTTGCCACACATCTCGCAGGTAGAACGATTGATCACAGAAGCCAGAAAGAAATTTGTGGTGGTGAAGACGTGTGAGGTCATTGAGCGCGAATGGATTGTCGACCCTCCAAAGCTTCGTCCGAATCATCAAGGATTAATGCACACAGCATTTCTCGTTTTTTTGAGAAGGCATTAACATGAGCTACAGCAAAGCATTGGCTAAGGGAATGATTATCTTTATGGTAGCTATGGCTTTAACCAAAATTCTCGGTTATGGATATAAAATTATTCTATCACGATGGTTAGGTGCAGAAAATTTCGGTTTTTTCTCGTTAGCTCTTGCTTTTTTCACGTTAGTCTCATCAATCATGGTGAGTGGTATTCATCTTTCACTAAGTAGATTCATCGCTTTCGAGCGAGGAAAGAAAGATGTAGAAAAGATTAAAAAAATTACAAGTTCTAGTTTACTACTCATAACACTTACAAATGTAGTGGCTGGTGTTATAGTTTATTTCGCTGCTAATGCTATTGCTATGTTTATGCATCAACCACAAATAGCACCTTTATTGAAAATTTTTGCTTTTATGTTTCCATTCTATGCCATATTACTTACAGTACAAAAAATATTCGAAGGATTTCAACGTATTGATTTAAGCGCCATCGCTGATGTACTTGTAACTACATTAAGAATAGCACTTTTAATTTTTGCAGCGGCTCTATGGTTCAAAATTATTGCAGTTGTATGGAGTTATGTAATAGCAACTATAATCATAGCAAGTGTAGCTCTAATTCAGTGTAGTAGAATTATACCGTTAACTTTCAAATTTAACAAAAAAGTTATTTCAGAATTGCTGAGTTTTTCCTGGCCATTGATGATAGCAGTCATCGTGCATATTGTCATGACCTGGGGAGATACATTAATTTTAGGTTTTTTCAGAACTGCACGTGAAGTCGGCATCTATAGCATTGCAACGCCAACTGCTAATTTGCTTACCGTGCCAGCATTTGCTTTAACAACAGTTTTTCTCCCGCTCATCAGTAATCTGTTTGCAAAAAAAGAAACAGAAAACATACTCAAACTCTACAAGACTGCTACGCGTTGGGTATTCTTAGTGTCTATACCTGCTCTTGTCACTGTAGTATTATTTCCACAAAGAATCATTAATAGCACTGCAGGAGCAGGATATGTGGAAGGTTGGCTCGCACTCACACTCTTAACTGTAGGAGTATTCATCAACGCTATTGCCACACCGGCAAACATGATGCTTCTCTCGCTCGACAAAACGAAATTCATGATGAAGAATTCTCTTATTGCATTCGTAGTAAATATAGGATTGAATATATTTTTGATACCTAAGTTAGGAATGAATGGTGCTGCTCTCGCATTCCTCATTTCATCCATCATTATTTCTTACTTAAGAATAAGTGAAGTGAAAGTGTTCATACAAACAAAAGTAATGTCAGATAAAATCATCATGACTCTTCTTGCAGGCATAGTAGCGGCTGCGATAGCTTACATGAGTGATGCGTGGTTAGGGACAATCATTGGGCTGGACATTATGCGGTTGCTGGTGAACATAGGCATAATTGGAAGTGTATACGTCAGTCTTCTATATATATTGCGATGCTTCGATGAAGAAGACAAAGAGATTGTGCAGACAGTGCTGATGAAATTAAGAAGTAAGAAAAATTAGCGTTTCGTTACAAATTCCTTGATAGCATCAGCCACATACACTTGTTCTTCTTCTGTTAACTCAGGGAACATAGGTAAAGAAAGAATTCTTTGTGCTAATCGTTCTGTTACAGGAAAAGAGCCTTCTCCATATCCAAGAGAAGTATAAGCAGGTTGTAAGTGAATGGGTATAGGATAATGAATAACTGTAGAAATTCCTTTATCAGCTAAAAATTTCTGTAATTCTTCTCTATCATCTACTTGAATCATATACAAATGATAAACTGGTTTTCCATAAGGCATAACAGTTGGTGTTTCAACTACACCTTTAAGTAATTCGTCATAACGTTTAGCATGCTTTTGTCGTAAAGCGTTCCAATCAGCAAGATGTTTTAATTTTTCTTTCAAAATGACAGCTTGAATAGTATCCAATCTGCTTTTACTGCCAATAAGTTCATGATGGTATTTAATTTTAGATCCATCATTGCGCAATAATCTAGTCATGTCAGCAACTTGTTGATTATCGGTAACTAAAGCTCCACCATCACCAAAGCACCCTAAGTTTTTTCCAGGATAAAAACTAAATGCAGCAGTTTCACCAAAAGGAACTCGTTTGCCTTTGTACTCTGCTCCATGTGCTTGGCAAGCATCTTCAATCACAACTAACTTATGTTTCTTAGCAAGAGCATAAATAGGATCTAAATCTGCAGCTTGCCCACACAAATGAACAGGGATAATTGCTTTAGTTTTCTTAGTAATAGATTTTTCTAATAATTTAACATTGATATTGAAACTTTTTTCGTCCACATCTACAAAAACTGGTGTCGCTCCAACTTTTGAAATAATCATAGCAGAAGAAAAATAGCTGTTAGGTGCTGTAATAACTTCACCACTAGAAATACCATAAGCTCGTAACGCAAATTCTAATGCATCAGTACCAGAATTCAAAGCCACACAATATTTCTTGTCACAAAACTGTGCAAATTGTTGTTCGAATTCTTCAACAGCTTTTCCTTGAATAAAATCTGCACGTTCTAAGACACCATTAATCTCTTTAATCAATGCAGGATACAAGATCTTAGTCTGCCGTTGTAAATCAACAAAGTTGACTTTCATAAGAAGAAAAGGTCGAAAAGAACCTTATAAAGATTACGTTAGAACATAGGTTCAATTAGTTTTATTTCTAAAGGAATAGTATTCTGTTTATATTCTTCTGTACGTTTCGGTTTATCTGATAATCCAATCATTACAGAATGTTCAAGATAATGCAATGCATGGCCAATATTTGGCCCAATGATGACTAATTGACCAGGTTTAATAATGTGTTTTTCCGGAGGAGAAGAAAGTCTTCTATGTTGAACCACTAACTCATACAGTCCGCTAACTAAAAAAGTAATTTCTGTGCTATCAGGATGATAATGATTCCCACCAACAGTATCCAAAGGAGACTGGTAAAGTGCTACATGATGAACAGGTGCTGTCCACACATTAAAAATAACATTCCTACCAGTAGTAGGAACGTGTTCAAGAGTCCGAATTTCAAAATGCGGTATAGTCATATTATTCTATATCTTGCGGAGGAATAGCAGTCATGTATTTATATCCACCATGCTGCGTCTTTTGTTTAATGTCATCAAAATATTCGTATGCAAACACCACTAGAACATCAACTTTATTTTTTTCTAAATGTTCTCTAGGGAAAATGGAGATGTGTGTTCCTGGACTATACCTAT
>CAYIBE010000018.1:0-4481 GCA_964361555.1 Candidatus Woesearchaeota archaeon
AATCAAATCCTATTGTTTTTTTAACAGATAATAGATTAGTGCATTCTTTATATTCACAATCCATATAATAGTTTCCTTTTGGAGAGATATACCCTATATTTGTATCAATATCTGCTTCATGTAAAATTTCTTTGTTTTCCCCATAAATATCGCTTACAACAATTTTATTATTTTCAGGATAAATAAATAATTTATCAGATTGTAGTGGATCATCAAAAACATAGGTATTATGAAAATAATCCCATTCCTGAGTCAATTCTACTTTGTGACTATTTTCTCTTATATTAGCCACGACTATTAAGATTAAAAATGACGTTACTACAATTCCAAAAATGAATAATAATTTCTTTTTATTATTAGTTATTATATTTTTTAATTCAAGAATATGAACAATAGAGTATATTACCAAAAGCGAGATTATTAATGGACTAAAGGGAAATAAAAATAAGGCAGCACCACCAAGGAAAGGGACGCCAGCAATTCCCAGCACGAATACAACAGTCCACACCTCTGTTAAGACATTCATCCACCCATAATTTGAGGGCATAGTAAAATATTGTAGGATGAAAATAAAAATAATCGCAATCAATAATAATGTCAAATATAAACCAAATGTCATCCATATTTTTGTCCATATCCCGGTTTTATTAGTTTGAATTTCAGAAAAGTTCGCTTTATTTTCCATAATATTAAGAACTATATATCTATACTATTTATATCTTTTTATAAGTGTGTCCAGAGTAATATTGCACATAATCGGTGTTATATGTACCCTCGCTAGAGGGCAAGAGTTTATGTTGAATGGGAGTGAAGTGACGCCACGAAACAATAAACCTTTGGTATGACGCAGTGCCGAAGAGAGCCCTTCACCCTGTGATCTCTCCTTTGTTATCTCTTTTCCCCTCCCGCTCTCGAAAGCACGAGTAATATTATCATATAACTATTCATATACGCATATCGTTAAATTCTTCTAGTTTAGGCTTTCTATTATTAAAAGTTTCATTTCCATAACTTAATTTTTCGTTATCTTTCATAAGTTGTGAACTATCTAGCTCTAAACTATCTAAAGGGCTTTTAACATTGATCATGGTCGGACTCGCCATATGCAAATAAATCATTGTTGTTTCTGAGCTACTATGTCCTAACAAAGATTAAACATAAGTTCATATTTAAATAGACATCAATAGCAAACGTCAAGAGGAAGTAAAAAAGATATATAAAGAGAAAAAGAATACGATAAAAAATGGAAACTTGTATTTTCTGTAAAATCATAAGAAAAGAAATCCCTACAAATATACTCTACGAAGACAACGAAATACTTGCTTTTCTCGATATTTTTCCAGCATCAGAGGGACAAACATTAGTTATTCCAAAAAAACATGCAAAATACATATTTGATATAGAAGAGAAAGAATACATAAATCTCTTTCTGAAAGCAAAAAAAATAACAAAAGCGATAGATAAATCATTACATCCAATAAGAACATGCATTGTGGTAGAAGGATTTGCAGTAGATCATGTACACATTCGTTTGCATCCATGTTATGAAAAACATCTCAACCTAAAACCAGTTGAACCAAAACCATCAAAAGAAGAATTAGAAAAAGTAGAAAAGAAGATAAAATCAGCACTAAAGTAATCACTTGTAAAGTAAAACCTACCTTTATATAGAATAATAAACGAAAAAAAAGAATGGTCAACTATGCACCAATCGTAACATATCTTGACCACGAACTTCTTCCACGATTCGCACAAATTGTAATAACACCCTGGTTAAATAAAGAATTGCTGTGGATGGTTATTCCGCTCATTCTAATCATTTTCTTAGTGCAAGCCTACTTTGGAAGAAACAGAACAGAAGAATTGGGATGGAACACGGCATTTGGGAACGCTATTTCGCTGTTCTGGATAAGTGTCATACTTGCACGCTTTGTTATAGAATCAACACCCTTGGATCAGTTACTCCAAGGAAAAGCCGTAAAAAGCCTCATTCTTATTGCCGTACTATTTTTCTGGACAGTTCTTTTAATCGTATCAGATTTTTTTCACGCATTACCAAAAAAAGTGGCGTTCTTTCTCTCTTCTGAGATCCCAATAAATATTACAGCATACCTCTTTATCGTGTTAATAGCAGGAAATATCCCCTTAGACAAAACTACCCTTTTAGCAGGTATAACCCTACTCGTGTACGCAATCATTTTCTTTGCACTATTTAGAACTATAATCACGCCATCCGAAGTCGCAAAAAGAGTGCTCAATTTTCGTCGCAATAAGAAAAGAGAAGAAAAACAAAGAAGAAAAGAACAAAGAAGAGAAAAAGTACAACAATGGAAAGAAAAAGTAGTAACATCATTAGACGTTCTTAAAGGAAGAAAACCAAAAGTATAAATTAACTCACCAATCCTGATCGAATAAATCCGACAGCGATAGCAGTAATAATAAGACCCATAATTCGTGTAACAACTTCACTTCCCTGATATCCAAGAAACTTGTAAATAATACGAGAGTTTCTTAAAAAAAGCCAAATAATAAACAGATTAATAACTGCAGCAAGAAAAGGAATAACAATACCATACGTATCAACAAGGATAATAACCGACGTAATCGTACCAGGACCAACAAGAAGCGGAGTAGCAAAGGGGACAGCAGCAAAGCTATGCTTCTTGCGTTCTCCAATCGTAATAACACGTAATCCCAAAACAAATTTAATACCAATAATCAATAAGATAAGACCACCTGCAATCTTGAAATTAGGAAGAGAAATAGTAAAAAAACTAAGAATAGAAGAGCCAAAAAACAAAAAAGCAAAGAGGATAACACTGGAAAAAAAGACAGTTTTATTAGCATAAAAATTCATAACATTCTTTGATTCATTCTTAAAAAAACTCAGATAAACAGGAATAAGCCCGATAATATCAAGAATGACAAACAACGTAACTGTTGCACGAACGAGCTCAGAAATCAAAAACACACCTCTTTTTTGAAAAAATCATACTATAAAGGATGTTTCCTCAATTCATCAACAAGATCTGAAGCATGAGGAACCTTAACAAGCCGATTATCTTTCCCACAGTTAGGACACATTTCATCATCTCGATAATGTCTAGACTCAAAACGACAATGAGTACATTTATACAGTTCTTTATCTCCAAAAGAGGAAGTACGTAAAGTATGACGCCTCTGGTGCAAAGAAGGCGTAGAATCAATTTTTTTTAGTGAAGGGAATGACACACGTTCCTGTTCATCGAGCTCAAAATGGACGCGAGGAATTTCTTTTTTTTCTTCTTTAACCTCAATTGGTCTTTTTACGTGTCGTTTAAAAACTCGCTGCGCGCAAAAAGAACAAATCCAATTACCTTCGCCAGTAATCTTTAATTGTCTTGTAGGAGTTGATTTTCCACAGAGGTAACAAGGAAGATCATTACTAATAGAACCTCGTTCTGAAAGCATACATAGAAATGGAGGAACATATTTATAAGCTTTTTTAGGGAGGAGTAAACGATATTCTTTTAAAACATGAGTTTCCTATGGAGAAGAATAAGCCGCTGTAGCTTAGTAGTTAAAGCGCCGCTCTCATAAGGCGGAGATCGGGGGCGCGAATCCCCTCAGCGGCATTCATAAAATTTAATCCAAAAGATTAACTCTCCAGCTTTTTCCTCAAAAAATTCGCTAGTTTAAACCAAGACTAATTTTTATAGCAAAATCAACTTTATTCATTAAATAAAAATCTACTGAACTAATTTTTTTAATAACTCTTGATTTATCAATTGTCCGTATTTGATTTAACATAATTGTCGAATCCTTATCTAAATGCGAATCCTTTTTAGAAATAAAAACATTTGTTGGATACTCTTTTTCATAGATCTTTGATGTAAATGGAGCAACAATAGTTAATGGGCTGAATTTGTTTAAAATATCATTTTGAATTATAATCGCAGGCCTTACTCCACATTGCTCAGAGCCACGAATTGATTCAAAATTAACTAAGATAATCTCTCCTTTTTTAAGATTACCATTTTTCATTTTTATCAAGTCCGTCCATTAGAGTTCCTTCCCATTCTTTATTAATCTCTATCATATCTTTATACATTTCTTTGCAGCCTTCAATCAAAAGTTGTTCTCGCTCTCTTTTACATTTTTCAGCAATTTTCATTAAGCTTAAAATGACCTCTTCATAAGTTTCTTTATTAGACTTTAATCTATCTAAAGCACTTTTCACATTTTCATGTAATTGAATTGTTGTGACCATAATACTATAGAATAACTATAGTTTATATATTTTTTGGTGTTGTGGGTGCTTATGATCAGTTTTCTATCAAAAAAGTTTGACTATGGGTTTTGATAGAGTTGAATTCTGCAAAAATAGGTAGTGCTCCCAAGAGTTGAATATTTATTTTTCAAGTCTTTGAACAACACGATCAAGTTCTGATTCTGTAAATTGACCATTTAACAATTCTCGAAGATTTCTATCGTTGATTAAT
>CAYIBE010000018.1:4491-8320 GCA_964361555.1 Candidatus Woesearchaeota archaeon
CTCCACAGAATCTTTCAGCTCCGCCTATTTCTACCGAAGGTCTGTCCCTGTAAGAAACATTAACGTCAATTGTTTTAAACCCCGCATCAATATAACTTATTTGCCTTGGGCCATCAGTTGTTCTTATTATAGGAACAAAAATTGCAGTATTTCTATTCAAATCGGCATCATTTTGAGTATTACTTAACCATGTTGATGCTTTAGCTATTGCCTCTTGAGCATTTCTATCTTGATATGGTGAATGTATTGAATCTTTTGAAATTAATTCCAATCCATTTAATAATAATTTCACCTCTTCTAATTCTTTACCAATAGATATATTAGCTCTAGTTCCATCATTCAGTAATCTTTTTCTATCTAAAACTTCTGGTAATGTGGTTCTTATTGTTTCTTCTAAAAACTCAAGACTTGCTTTCATTCTTTGATAAGAAGTTGCAAATGGTTCGATCTTTAACTCTGGTCGTATTAATATTGGTTCATTGTAAGGAATACTAGAACCAATAAGGATATTCTCAAAAGATGTATGCCCTACATGGGTGTGTCTTGTTCCCGCCCACTGGGATATAAATTCATTTTCAAGAATTTCTGCATATTTATCATTAACTAGAAATTTTCTAAATTCTTCACTATCTCTTAGAACTAATGGTGTAATCTCATGCATTTGTCTTATGTAAAGCCCAGAATCTGCATTTGGAACATAACTAACTCTTCCATTCCTTACTGCTTCAACTAATAATTTTCCTAATCCTTGAGGAAGGTCACTTTGCATTTCAAAAGATAATTGTTTAAAGAATTCTTGGTCTGGAAGTTCTGCTGATGGGAATAAACACACTTTTCCCTCTGGTTTTCCAGTCATTTTTGAATAAATGTTCAAAATTGCATTATAAGTTCCTTGTAATCCATCACCTCTATCTATTGCTCTACTAATGTGCCACATAATTTTTAGATTTAAATCTTCATCATCTTCTCTACCTATAAAAAAACCGGGTTTTCTTGATAACACTTTTATTTGTCTATAAGAATTTGTTAATTGAGAATTCCAATCATAAAATCCTTGTGGAATTGTCATGCCAGGTTCATTAGCTGTCTGTCTCGACCTTGCTGCAGAAATATACCTTTGAGCATCTCCACTAACTAATTTTTCTAAATTCTCTAAAAAATCTTCTCTTGATAGATTATGTCCTCGTTCATTAATTCTTTCTTCTACGGTTGCATAGACACCATCAATAAAGTTTTTTACTTTGGCAAATCTTACTAAAGAAAAAGAAGGCAATGCTCCTCTATGTAACAAATCAACAGGGTTTGTATAAACTACTTCTTCACTTCGCCCACTCCCATATCCTTCATGTAGTTCTTCTTCTGGAACTTCGGCAGATAGTGTTGCATTTCTTCCATCAATCTTAACATTTAGTCCGTGAATTTTCTTCTCAACAATTCCTGTTCCATAGGTTTGCATTTTAAGAAATAATATTTAAGCCTATAAAAAGTTATCTCAAAAAAATTCATCTAAATTAAGTGGTTAATTTAATATCTGATTAGTAAGTGCTCCCAGAGGCCAAAAAATGCTTTATCGACGATAAGCTTGATGACGCCCCAACGAATCATTAAATCATCATGCGTTTTTTTCAATAGCCGGATGCGTATGTCCCATCATTTCTCTTTTTTTTAATTGCTCAAGATGTTTCTTTTTTTCTTTTAAAAAGGAAGAAGAGCGTAATCCATATTTAGTAATGAGCAAAGAAGCATAACTTCCACCAAGAAAATGAGACATAATAACATACGATGCTCCTTCATGATATAATGTCTTTGCCTCCTGAAGATCGTGAGAAACAACAAGGATAATAATTTTTTTATTAATTTTTTTAACATTGCGTATCAACAAGAGATTAGTTTCATAATCCGGGACAGTAGACACAACGAGTTTAGCACGCATAAACGGCAATCCCTCTAAAAAATCAATATCATCGGCATCGCCATAAACACAGTCGACACCCTCTGCAGTAAGTTTACGAATAACATCAGGATTATAATCAACAACAAGAAATTTCTTTTTCATCTTTTTAAAAGATTCCAAAAGATCAAATCCTATACGGTTATAACCTATAAGAATGATATCATAACGAGAAAGAGGTCGCTCATTTATGGTATAACAAGATTTTTTTTCAAAAACAGAAAGATAAGGTGATAAAAAAGAATAAAGTTTCTGCGAATAAACAATGAAATAAGACGATCCTGCAAAAGTAAGTACGCCGACAACAGTAGCAAAAGACAAAACCTCAGAAGAAAGATGGCCAAGTTTTACACCCAACGCGACAAGAATCAAAGAAAATTCGCTAATTTGAGCAACAGTTAATCCAGTAAAAAAACTCACTTTTTTTTGATATCCTAGCTTACTCATCAGAATCATAACGATAAGAGGCTTCCCAAGAAGAATAAACAAAGTAAAAGCAAGAATGGGGAGAATATACGGGATAACATTTCCACTAAAAAACATCTGACTACCAAGAAAAACAAAGAAAAGAATCATAAAAAAATCACGAAGAGGTTTCATTTTCGAGCTGATTTCGAAAGCATAGGGAGTCACAGAAAGAGCAACGCCGGCAAGAAGGGCACCAACTTCTAAAGAAAAACCAAAAGAATAAGAAAGAGAAGCCAGAGTCAAAACAAGACCAAGAGAAAACAAAAAGAGGAATTCCTGTGATTTTGCAAAAAAATTCCCAAAGAGAGAAAGAAAATAGAGAATAAAAAACAAAACACTTACCAAAAGAAGCCCGTATCCTAACGTTCCTGTAACCAAATCAAGAAAATTTTTCGTATGTGAAAAAGAAGAGATAATCATAAGAAGAAAAATAGCAATAACATCCTGAACAATCAAAAGGCCAATAGAAATTCTACCATAAAGAGTCTCCAAATCCTTTTTATCCGAAAGAAGCTTCATAATAATAATCGTACTACTAAAGGTAAGAGCAACGGAGAGATACAATGATTCGAGAAGACTAAATCCCAAGAAAAAGCTAATAAAAAAACCAACAAGCGACGTAAAAAGAACCTGCCCAATACCCACAATAAGAGAAACCTTTCCTACATCACGTATGACACGAGGACTGAGGTTTAATCCAACAATAAACAATAAAAAAACAACGCCAATTTCGGAAAAAACAGTAATCGTTTCTTGAGAGGAAGTAAACGTAAGAAAAAAAGAACTGACAATGATACCGGTAAGAATATGACCAACAATAAGAGGTTGCCGCAAAATCCTCATAAGGATAGAGATAAGAGTTGCGAGAGCAATAACAATACTCAGCTCAATAAATGGATTCTGTATCAAAAACACACCTCCTATAAAAGAGAAGAAAAGAGTTATATAAACGTTTTTATAAGCATCCAGAAGTATTATATATCTAAAAGATTAAAAGAGAGTAAAGAAGAGTAAAATGGAAAAAATAATTCTGTTAGAAGCAACAGGTGGAACAATAGCCATTATCGCCTTTCTCATTGCCTATACAAGACGTCTAAAGAAAAAGCTAAAAACCCATGTTCTGCGAAGTGAAGAGGTAAAAAAATACCTGCAAGAACGATGAAAATAAAATCTTTATTTATTTATGCTACCCTCCTTGCTCTGATATGTAGTATCATCTTTTTCTTCGTGCCAAATGCAATAAAACTCTTTTCATTCTCCGGCATATCTTTTTTCAAAGGCGAAGTATGGAGAATCATAACTTTCACCGTAACACATATTAGCATCAATCATTTCATAGAAAACATAGTAGCAATAGGCGCAGTAGCCTTCCTCAGTTACGAATTCGGATTAAGAGGAAAAGAATTCATA
>CAYIBE010000019.1:0-8270 GCA_964361555.1 Candidatus Woesearchaeota archaeon
GCTCTTCCGATCTTTTTTCTTTTGTTACAATATTATTTGGTGATTCATAAAAAAATGATCCGAGAACACGACTGAACATGAATGTTGTAATAAAAACGGTGTAAAGATAAATTAGCGTAAATCCTGGAAATGTGTAGGCCTTTAACCAGATAATAGCAAAAATTGTTAATGCTACCAAAAACGCATAAAAAACTATTTTAGTATGGCTGTGATGTTCCATGAAAAACCTACTGTTCTTTTTATTACCTACAATAGTTCACTGACCGTTCTTAGATTTCTTATATCTCGCAAGGTCGAAACCGTGAATCTCGCACGCATAAATATGTCGCACGTCGCCTGCAATAACATGGTATATTGGATATTCTTTAGATTCTATTTTTTCAGCTCTTCCTTCTCTTACTAAACGTTCTAATGCGCTTGTTTCTATTACTTTTGCAGGAGGACGTAGTTTTTGCTTCATATTAACATATATTTTATAATATATAGTTTATAAATGTATTGTTTTAATTCTAGTGTACTTTTATTATGTTCGGCTCGTATAGCGCCTGTGTTTTTTGCGAACAATGTATTTTTAAAATGTACTCTTTCTCGTGAACTACCTCTTGTCAGACATTTTTGATGGTTTATACTGTTTATAGAATTCATTTAGTTTATCTTCAAGGTCTCTTACATTTCCATTACTTACCTTAAGTGAACCATACTCTACTTTTTTTCCATACTCTCTTGTGTCAATAATACCTATATCTATCATATCTTTTCCTAAATCGTATGTGTCTTCTCTTACTTTTAATGAATTAAAGTCCTCTTGTTTTTCAAACAAATAGATTATGGGAATACTATGATTAATGGCAGAGCCCATCATTATTCCTGCAGCAAGAGAAGAAATACCCAAGTAACAAAGAACAAGATCTGATGTTGGGATTACTATCTTATTCGGTATTGTATATATCTTTTCGCAAGGCCATTGTAGATCAATTTCTCTATGTGGAAGATATGGCTTTTTTCCAATTTTTCTAATCACTTCTCCAATAGCCTCGTAAAGTTCATATTTTGTATTTCCTTTTTCTTCAGGTTCAAATGCACACGCTAAAACAATATCAAACGTTTCTCTAAATCCAAATATATCTCTTAACCCGTCTGTTAGTTCTGTCTCTGGTCTTGACATGTTATTCTCGTTTTTAATGGTTTTTTAAAAATTCTCTTCTAATGACCTGTTATATGCAACGATGCGGCTTGCTGTGTGAGACCCTTTTTCCACTGCGTAAAGAACACTCTGATCTCCTTCACTCACGAGGTACACGTCCCGCTCATGAACTTCTATCTTCTCCACATGGTGTTCTGCTATGAGCTGATTTAGATAAGTTATGCTTATCTCTGCTTCTTCGTTCTCCTTTTTTGTTTTGGTTTTTTTCATGATTTTAATCTGTCTATTTTATCAGCGAATATTTTATAATACATCTTTTTTATCATTCTTGTGTGCAATTTATAAAACGATCGGTAAAAATAGGAATGCTCTTCTTTATCCTTGCATTTTTTAGTTTTCTCTTTTTTAAAAATTTTCAGCCGACAGGAGCTGTCGTTCTTGATATTAAAGAAGATGCAACGATGACATTAACACCAAAGGATAGAATTATTGAAGAGGATGATATACAAGAACTTGCTGGTGGCTTGGTGTATTTTACCTCTGTTGTTCCTGGTCGTGCTCAAGACGTAAAAATACGAGTATGGTTTAAGGATCAGTTTCCTGAACAATCGACATTTAGTGTAGGCGCTCGTAATAAACCAGAATGGTCTTATTCTTACGCAAAGATTTTTGAAAAAACATGGAATAAACCAACATATACCTTGGAGACGTTGCCGAAAGAATTCCCTTTTGGATCTGTGATTTATAATCCTGATGACGTTGCACTAGCACAGAATATAACGATAGAGAATATTACCTCCTCTCGAACACTTCTTGAACATGCATTGAGAGGAAAACATGATGCCTATGTTTATCTTACTGAACCCTTGTCATTAAACATAGAAAAAAGAGATTTGAATTGGTATGAGAATAGTGATGAATTAAAAGTAAAGTTGTATGACCATGAAGATTTACTTGGTGCTGTGATTATTGACGATGATGGCGTTATCACGAAGAATCAGAGTATCTCAAGACGGCAGGAAGGAATGTTGGTGCAGGAAGATGAATTTCATGAAGGAGTATATCGCATTGAGTTTGCCAATAATGACGATCTTTTGATTACGAAAATAAAGGGAAATATTCCCAAGCTTGTATTTCCAAAATTATTTTTAGGGGATAACAAAGTTTATGGTGTTCCTGATAGGAATGCAAGTATTTTTGCATATCTATCTGATGGTGTTTTATATCTTCAAACAAATCATCAGGCTGGCTTGCAAAATTTGCGCATTGATCACCTTCCATTTCATTTTACGACAGAAGATAAACCTATTAAAATTGATCTTTCTCCTGGATTTCATACACTTTTTTTAGAAAAAGGAGATGTTATCTTGCGAGGAAATCGTGGGAGTTACTTTTCTTTTGATGAACAACAGTATTTTCATCCCTATCAATTTTATGAAACAAATAATCCGAAAGACGCTGATGTGATTGTGTTACAAGAACTACCGAAAAATAACGTGAAAGAAGAAGATGGGTGGCTGAAAGCAGAGGCTACGTTTGCTTTAAATAACACGTATATTAATGAAAAACGAGAATTGAGCTTTGTGTTTAATACCCCGCATTTAACGAAAAATGAAACGATGAATTATACGATTCCTGTTAAAAAAATTGAGGTGGAATACTATCAAGAACCGTTGATTTAGAAGATTTGTTGCTCGCACGTTACTATTACTATCGAAAAAAATTTAAAGTGGGACGTATGTAGAAACGCATGAATGCTATTTCAGACACTGATTATGATCTTTTGTTTAGATTATCTTCTGTATATCATGCCGTTACATTATCTGTAACTGCTCCTGTTGTTTTACCTAGCGAACATAAAGGAAGTGAAGAAATTTCTGTTTTCTCTCATCAGTATTATGACACATTTGAGAATGAACGATACGCTTTAGAAACAATGAAAAAAAGAATACGTCTTGGTTTTCATGATATTGGCAATCACCTTAGCCTTCATGAAGAGATGTGTAAATGCTTTTTCACTATTGATGAATCTCTAAACTCTAATAAACGTGATAATTTCTTAACGGCAACAAACTTCCTAATTGCACATTTAAAGAATTATGGTCAAATTATTACTACACATCGCGATCGTATGAGAGATGAAAGTTTTCTTTTTTACCCTGCCTGTCTTCCCGGCCATTATTTTTATTGCGGTGGTCATGCTTGTGTTCCTGAAAATGAGTTCAATTCTGAACAAAATGCAAGAGGATTCTATAAGGATTTAATTGGCACTACGAGATCCATTGCGCTTTCAAGTTCTAGTCATGATCCTCTCCGTGGCATAATACTTGCATCTCAACAGAATAGTGAAACAACCTCATTAGCTGGCAGAATTGAAACAACAAAAGAAATGTTGAAAGGAGTTGGATATCCTATTGCCGATTCTTGAGTATATCCTATATACTCGACTAAAGAGAATCATATAAATTACTCTTTCTTAGTTTTCGTATGCAAGAAACTTTTCGTGAGTTAATTAATTATACTTTTCAGGTACTTCTTGTTTCCTACTTGCTTTTGCTCTTGTTAGAAGAATTAAAGAAAGGATTTGTAAGCTCGTTTATTAATGTGAATTACGCTTTGTTTATTGTTCTTTTTGTTGGTATCCTTACTGTTTTTTTTCCTTACGAACATAAAGAAGTAAGAAAAACGATACCTCTTGATTATTTTTTCATTGGTTTTCTTGGTCTTGTTGGTGGATTGATTATTTTCTACAAGACAAAAGAATTAAAATGGCTACGCTATGTTATCAGTATTACAGGAGCTGCGCTTATTATTTTGTTAAGTATCCTTGTGTTAGAGGAAGAACATGATAAATAAAAAAATTATGATTTTTATATATGTTATTCTTGGTCTTTCTATTCTCAGTTTTATCCTGAGTTTTCCTCTTACTATTTCAGAAAGCTTTCGGATTGTTTTTGGCAGCTTTTTTGTTCTTTTTCTTCCTGGATATACGATGAGTTTTCTTTTTTTTAAGAAGATCGATTTCTTGGAGCGAATGGCTCTGAGTTTTGCTCTCTCTCTTGCTGTCGTTCCTTTGTTAATGTTTTACGTGAATCTTCTCGGTGTTAAAATAACACTTGCCAGTACGCTACTTGTTATTTCTTCTATTATTGTGATTTCTGTTATTCTTTTATACTTTATAGAAAGAAAAAGATTAGTTTCTCGCTAATGTGCGCTTTAAACGAATCTTCTGTTGTTAATCTTATTTTTTATCAACTTCTTATTCTTTCTTTTTTTCTTTACCTATTGAGTTTTTTTAAGCTTATTCCTTTTTTTCACTATGAGATACTTGTTGTTCTTGTTGCTTTTCTTGGTGTTTTTGTTCTTAGAGAACGACAGAAATTTCATCTTTCTTCGTGGTTTATTCTTTTTCCATTTGCTATTATTATTCTTGTGCATAGCATTCCTCTTTTGCGATTTTCTCTTCCTTTGGGATTTGATGCTGGCATTTACAAATATCTCTTTGAACATTCTGGTGTTCTTCATGGATATGCTGAAGCGCGAGGTCTTTATGTTCTTGGGGATATTTTACAGATTTTTTTACGTTCGGATTATCTTCTTACTTGGGTGCTTATTTTTCTAGCGCTCCTTACGGGACTTTTTGTTTTTCTTAATGGAAAAAAATACTTTGGTCAGGAAGCTGGATTTTTTAGCTTAGTTATGTATGCTGTTTCTTCTGTTCAGCTCAAGGCGTTTCATTTTTTGTATTATAAGCAACTCTTCGCCTTACTCCTTATCCTCTTTATCTTATATTATCTTGAATATCCTCTGATTGTTATTCTTGTTGGTTCGTATCTTGCGGGGGTTCATACACCTACTTTTTTGATTTTTATGATAAGTTATTTTCTTTTTAGTCTTCGTCACATAAAAACGCATCTTCCCTGTTTTGCAGCTATCTGTGTTCTGGGAAGTCCTT
Organism: Candidatus Woesearchaeota archaeon; assembly: GCA_964361555.1. Classification (GTDB taxonomy): domain Archaea; phylum Nanobdellota; class Nanobdellia; order SCGC-AAA011-G17; family JACPIM01; genus CAYIBE01. Next base: position 5,100 of record CAYIBE010000019.1, read on the forward strand.
TCTATTTCTCCAATCCTGCGCTTTTACAACCATTGCAGCAGATTGAACAGATTGGCGGTGGAAATTTTCTTTCCCTTACTGCTTACTTTATTTTAAGCACTAGTCTTTTCTTCGCTTTTCTTGGTGTTTTTCAGGTTCTCAGAAAGAAAGAGTTTGGTTTGCTTCTTTTCTTAACAATTGTTACAAGTGTTATTGTTCTTTTCCGTCTTTTCTTTTATTATCGTTATCTTATTAGTCTTGATTTATTTTTAACACTGTTTAGCGGTTTTGGTATTTTTCTTTTGCTTCAACATCACAAGAAGCTTGGAACCTTTATTTTACTTGGGTTTCTTGGTCTTTCCTTCTTTTCTGTTTTTCACGAAGCCTTTCTGGCGACGCCGGAGATTACTGAAGAAACGTTTCAGGAAATTCTTACATTACCTCTGGGTACTATTCTTACTGAACGAGTTTATGCTCCCTGGATTCTTGGATATAGAGGAGACGTGATTGCTCCTTTATTATTTGGAGATACTCATACAAAACAAGAATGGAACGCGTTTTTTAACGGTGATAATGAAACACTTTTGCTTGTTTACCATCCTGATCTTGTTTATGTCGACCAGGATTTGCCATACTCCTGCCTTCGCAAAGAACAATACTACTATGTTTCTTCGTGTTAGGATTTGTCGGGAGTAGTAGTAGCATAGCTTTATATATATTCTCTAGTCTATCTTTGGCCCTAGGTAATATGGTTATTCCTACGATGCGTGAAAAAGATGGTGAATAAAAAAGTATTTATTAGTTCTGGAATTACTCTCTTTATTATCTCTCTCCTTATTCTTGTCGGTCCTGCAGAAGCTATCAGTATTAAAGCAGACACGGAAAAAGTTAATTATACCACTGATGAAGATGTTTCTTTTGAAGTTTCTGTTCAAGCAAATATTGCAGAACAGTTTCAAACACTTACCCTTATTTTAAATGGAGAGGAAGTATGTACGTTTGATAAGAACGGTCATGTCATCAGTGATTGCATAGATATGGATGTTGAGTTAGATGAAAAAGTTGGATATCCTGATATACGCTTCGATTATCTTATTACATTACATCACCCTGAGCAAGGACGTTATGAGGGATTTGTCCGCGTAAATGAGGCAAATATCCTTTCTAAACTCATTAATTTTAAAGTGAAAGAAAATCCACGACCATTTGAAGGAAGAAAGGTAAATGTGCATGGAACGAATGGTGATATCCAGAACATCTTTAAAGAAACTGATTTAGAAATGTTCCGATCGACTTTTGGGCTGGAAATGCGAGAAGTTCTTGATGGCGGGGTTGTTCGCGGAGCGGGAAGTGTTTTATTAAATGTTGTAGGAAAGAATGATGATACTGCACGTGTTGAGTTGCATGTGCGCGCTGACCCTATTACGATAGAAGAGTTTACTGATAAGCGCATTAAACTTATGGGACCTGCGACTGTGGAATATCATCGCACGCAAAAAGGTATTTGGAGAAATAGTGAACGTGTAGGAAGTAATTCGCCGATACGAGTACGAAAAGATCTGAGCAGCGTCACTATTGATATTGATTTAGAGCACGAACTTGTTGATGTTGTCAGTAATTCTGAAGAAAAATTCTCTATTCAAGATATGGATATTACCCAATTAAAGATTCGGTAATTCTTTGGTACGAATAATTGCTCAGTATATCTTACTTGTTAAGGTGCATTAAACCCTAAAAAAGATAATTTTCCTGTTTGGTTTTGTTCTTTTACCATTTCAAAAATTTTCATTTTTTTGAGTAGTAAACAAACTTGTTTTTTTTTCTGTTATTCAACATGCAGATTTCAAAAGCGCATTTTTATGCAAATAATCTTTATAAGAAAGCGACCTTCACTAAACAGTAAAACATGGGGGGCAATCGCTTTATTTTTGCATTATTCTCTATTCTCTTAGTTAGTTCTCTTTTTGTTTATGCTGAGGATATTGCTTACGTGTTACGTAGCCCCAGTAATCCTGATAAACAATATTTGGAAGTATTTAAAGAACTTAATTTAAGTGTTAAACTGATTAATGATAATGATGTTCGTTCTACTGATTTCTCAAAATATCGCGTTCTTTTTGTTGATGATGATGCTAAAAAATTAAAAAATTTTAAACAAATTCCTATAGGGAATATGCCGAGCGTTGTTGCGAATATGTTTCATCCAAAAGATTGGGGGTTGACATTGAATGTTGGACAGATTGGTGCTAGTGCTCCATTACAACTTTTCTTGACTAATAATGGTGTTCGGGATGCTTACACGAGTTGTTGTTATCCTAGTCATGTCAGCATACCATTGTATTTCATGACGAGAGAGAATAAGGCTCCTGGTTTTGTTAATGTTGCTGAAACAAGTATTAATGAATGGTCGAAAGAGGGTGTTGTACAAACTTTTGCTCCTGGAGAACGATTATTGAATAATAAGATAAATCAAGGAAGGATGTGTTTCTTCGGTATTACGGAAACTCTTTATTGGACAAGTACATCACAACGTTTGTTTAAAGAATGTGTTGAGTATGTTTCCTTTGAACCTCCTATTGCGTGTCATACTGATGCTGATTGTAATGATACCAATAAGTTTACGCAGGATACGTGCAATCTTCCTGGAACGCCGGAAAGTTTTTGCAGTTATCAGAATATTACGTGTTTTACCAATACTGATTGTAATGATCAGAATAATGAAACGTTAGATGTTTGTAAAAATCCTGGAACTGTAACGAGCTCCTGTGAACACACTCCTTTTGTTTGCAGTCATGATAGCGATTGTAATGATCAGAATCCTTTAACATTAGATATTTGCCTTAATCCGAGTACGATTGTGAGTGAATGTATCCATGCTCCTCTGAATTGTGCGAGCAATCTGGATTGTGGAGTGAGTGGGTTTATTGGCTCTGAGTTTTGTTCTGCTGATGATGCGTATAAGAATTTTAAGAATGCGACGTGTGTGAATCCGGGTAGTGCAAATTCTCGCTGTAATATTACGGTAACGAGTAACTTAATTAATGATTGCCAGTTTACCTGCACTGAAGGTACTTGTATTCGATGTAATAATGATATTGACTGCAATGACGGAAATAGTTTAACACGAGATACATGTATGAGTCCTGGAACGGTTGGTAGTTTCTGTGAATATGAAGTATTACGATGTGATGA
>CAYIBE010000020.1:0-7972 GCA_964361555.1 Candidatus Woesearchaeota archaeon
TGAATTAGGCGATTTACCTCCTTTCTATGATATATTAAAGAGGGAAGTTACTGGAGGAGAATTAGGGATGAAATTACGTATCGGAATCTTTGTTCCGTTTATCTATATGGCTCTCTGTTAATCTTTTTCGAGCATCTAAATTTTTATAATTTTCATTTCCATTTCTTTTCTATGAAATTTGCCCATTTTGCGGATTGTCATATTGGTGGCTGGAGGGAACAGGAATTACGAGAACTCGGTATTGAAAGTTTACGAAAAGCTGTTGACATCTGCGTACAGGAACATGTTGCGTTTGTTCTTATTGCTGGAGACTTGTTTAATACTGCTTTGCCACAAATTGAGATGATTAAACATGTTGCTGAAGCATTTCATAAACTTAAAGAGAAAGATATTGATATCTATGTTATTCCTGGTAGCCATGATTATTCCCCTTCTGGCAAAACTATGCTTGATGTTCTTGAAAAATCCGGTTTAGTGACGAACGTGATGAAACTTCATAATCATCAACTTGCGTTTACTCTTGATAAAACCGGTGTTAAAATAACCGGTATGTACGGGCGACGTGTTGGTTTAGATACATTAGATTATGCTTCCCTTGATAAAAAAAATCTTGAACAAGAACCAGGATTTAAGATTTTTCTCTTCCATACGACGTTAGAAGAGTTTAAACCGAAAGAATTTGAGGGTTTATCGGGAGAATCGTACATGAATATGCCAAAAGGATTTCAGTATTATGCTGGAGGACATGTTCATTATTTGTTTGACATTAGAAAGAAAGATTATGGCCTTATTGTTTATCCAGGACCACTTTTTCCTAACAACTTTAAGGAATTAGAAGAACTTCATTATGGACGAATCTGTATTGTTGATGATCAATTACACATAACGCGTGTACCTATTAAACTTAAAGATGTTGAAACGTTTCACTTTGATGTAACAGATAAAACTCCAGAAGAAGTACGTGAGTATATTCATAAAGAATTTGAAAAATGTGATTTGCGTGGTAAAATTGTTACCTTACGTGTTTCTGGTGAACTTATTTCTGGCAAGGTTTCTGATATTCCTTTCCATGAATTTGGAAAAAAATCGGGCGCTTATGTTATTCTGAAAAATATTACACAATTAACGAGCAGAGAGTTTCAGCAGGTTGACGTCAAGGGAAGCAGCATTGAAGAAATAGAACACAATGTTCTTGAGGAACATACACGCCAGTCTGCTATTGAGAATGATAAAGAACTTTCTCAGCGCTTAATGGTGCTTTTTAATGAGGAGAAAGCGGAAGGAGAGACGGTTTCTGATTTTGAAAAGAGACTTGTTGAGCATGTAAGGACTCTCTTTGAGAAACGTTGAATTTAATATATACCACCTAGTTCATGAATTCATATAAACCTTTTTTCCTTCTTTCTGTTATGAAAATTCTATCGATTACGTTAGAGAATATTCGTAGTTATACGTTTCAAGAAATAACTTTTCCTTCGGGAAGTATTTTACTTTCTGGCGACGTGGGAAGCGGAAAGAGCAGTATTCTTCTCGCACTTGATTTTGCCCTTTTTGGATTACGCACTGGTAGTTTATCTGGCAGTAGTTTGTTACGCAATGGGACATCAAAAGGAAGCGTTGAGCTTCATTTCGAGATTGATCACGTCCCTGTTGTTATTAAACGCCATTTACGGAGAACGGGAACGAGTGTTAGCCAAGAACCGGGGTATCTTATTCTTCATAATGCTCACTATGATTTGAGTCCTCTTGAATTAAAAGATCGTGTTTTACACCTTCTTCATTATCCTAAAGAATTTCTTACGAAGAATAGAAGTCTTATTTATCTTTATACTGTCTATACACCTCAGGAAGAAATGAAACATATTTTGCTTAGCGATACAGAAAGTCGTTTGGAAATTCTACGAAAAGTATTCGGCATTGATAAGTATAAACGTATTAAGGACAATGCAAAAATCTTTGTTTCTTACCTTAAAGGGCGGAGAAAAGAACTAGCAGGAAGAATTGCTGATCTCTCTGAAAAACAAGATATGTATACAGAAAAAGAACATCTCACTCGTGACTTACATAAACAGATTCAGGTTTTTGATCAAGAAATTTATACACTCATTTCCCTTCTCAAGAAAGAAGAGGAAGCTTATCTTCTTGTTCAGGAGCGTGTTAAAGAATTTCATGCACTAAAAAATACATTAGACATTACGTATCTACATCTTATGCACAAGAAACAACGAAAAGAAGAAATCTCATTACAATTTCTTGCTTTACAAGAGAATATCTCAAAATTTGAGAAAGAAATCCAGGAGATTCCGCATGTTGATCCTTCTCTTCTTCAAGAAAATGAAGCAGCTATTCATTCCCTCAATCTCTCTTTGAGAGAAAAAAATGCAAAATTAGGCGCTCTTCATAATCGTATGCATACTGCAGAGGAAACACAGAAGAATATCCAGACATTTGATATTTGTCCTCTTTGCAAACAGCAGGTAACGAAGCACCACGTTCAGGAGGTTATTCGCACTGAACAGATTAAATGTGAACAGATACGGAAAGAAATCAATCTTTTGATGAATGAAATTGCGATGACCGAAGAACGCGTTTTATCTCTTACTCAAGACGTGCAGAATTTACGGAAATCTCTTGCTCTTTTAGATTCTCTTACTGTTAAGAAAACCTATTCTGAGGAAAAAAAGCTTCTTTTGCATACTCTTCAACAAGAACTTCGTCATCTTGAAGATGAAATAACACAACTTACACAAGAAGAGCGGACACTACAAGAAAAAATACACCTTATGAAGGATGTTGAGGTTGTTTTGGAACAACACGTACGTAAAAAAGAGGAACATTTTGAACAACAAAAGAATCTAGAATTACAAAAGAATACGGTAGAAACACAACTTCATGCACTCGAGATTCAGTTAAAGGAATTAGCTCGTGAAATCCAGAAAAAACTTGAAGATAAACAAGAACTATTACGATGGACTTCTCTTCAAGACTGGATTGAACATACCTTTGTTGAGATGATGGGGGTGATTGAGAAACATATTCTCTCTAAAGTACATACTGATTTTAATCATTTTTTTCAGAAGTGGTTTTCTTTGCTTATCGAAGAAGATTATATTAACATACGTTTAGATGAAGAATTTAGTCCGCTTATCGAACAAAATGGCCATATTATTGATTACTCTTATCTTTCTGGTGGTGAGAAAACAGCTGCTGCTCTGGCATATCGCCTTGCATTGAATCAGGTCATTAATCTGCTTATGAGTGTTATTAAAACTAGGGATTTATTGATCTTAGATGAGCCTACTGATGGGTTTTCAGAGAACCAGATTGATCATATGCGCACTATTTTAAAGGAGCTAGGCTTGGGTCAGGTGATTATTGTTAGCCATGAAAGTAAGATTGAGACCTTTGTCGATCATGTTATTCATGTGAGAAAGGATCATCATATTACTGAAATAACTTCACCATAATGCTTAAATATTTCCCTAGGGATAGAGGCGTATGAAAAGATATGTATTTGTTCTTTTTCTTCTTTTGTTAGTTTATCATATTTCATCTGTTACTGCTGCAAGCATCATTGCTACTGCTTCTGAAGGAGATCGCGTTGTTCAGGCTGGTGGCGAGGCAACGTTTATACTTACGTTGAAAAATACTCAGTTACGAGAAGATTCTTTCACGTTGCGAGTGGACGATTTTAGTGTTGCTCCTTTCTCTGATGTTATTGAGCGCGTAAGTTTTGAGCCAAGTTCATTAATTAAAATACCTGCAAATAATGAGAAGCAAGTTACGGTGAAAATAGCGTTTTTAGAAACTGCGCGTGTAGACAAAAATTATGTTACTGACGTTACGATTAAATCTACAACAAATTCCGAGTTAAGTACAACTGTAGGATTGTCTACGTATGTGATCTCTCCACGAGATGTTATTGATATTATGTTAACAATGCCTCCTTCGCTTATACCTGGACGAAAGGAAACTCTTATTGCGATATTTACGAATAATGCAAATATTGACTTTGAAAAACTTGATGTTTTTTATACGAGTCCTGTGTTTAATGCTGAAGACACGGTGCGGTTATCGAGTCTTGATAAAAAAGAACTTCCGTTGCTGTTGACTCTTGATTCTCTTACTACACCCGGAGACTATTCTCTTATTGTACGTGTCTTTGAAGAAGGAAAAATTAAAGGAAGTAAAAGTTTTCCTTTTAGTGTCGGACTTAATCCAGATTTGCGTGAAGTGGAAGAATCCAGACGTCAATTTTTGAGAAATAATGTTGAAATTGTCCGTGAAAATGAAGGAAATACTATCGTGAGTAAAACTGTAAAATATCCTCTCGGCTATGTTCAGTATTTATTTACTCGAACATCTCCTTCGGGAGAACTTGTTATCGTTAATGGACAGAGGATGTACCAATGGGTTTTTGATATTCCTCCCGGTGATATTTATCGTATAGAAATTGTTACTGATTATCGTACGCCATTTTTTACGTTTGTTGGCGTTTTGATTTTTATCGCACTTTTCTTTTACTTCAGGCAGAAGAATATACAGATTAAAAAAAGTGTTTTTAAAGTTCATGAACCAAAAGATGCTCAGGGCGTTACCGAACTTAAAATTCTGCTTCGTGTAAAAAACAGAACACACAAGGAAATGTATCATGTGAAAATTATTGATCTCCTTCCTCGTACGATTAAACTGGATATGGAGTTTGGTACGTTGAAACCTGTTAAAATAGAGGAAGGAACTATGGGCATGCGTCTTCTTTGGGAGCTTGATAAATTGGATCCGGGAGATGAACGTGTTCTGACCTATAAAGTGAAGACGAAATTATCTATTGAAGGTAAGTTTACTCTCCCCGCTGCTGTTGCACAGTATTACGGTAGGAAAAAGAGAATTGTGAATGTGAAATCGAATGAACTTGTTTATCGATTGTAATTGATGGATGATGATGGATGATTCTTGGAACGGAACTGTTGTAAAAATCTATTTTGATGGACAACCTACGCTTTTTGCTCATTGTGATTTTTCTCTTCGTTCTCTTGTGTACTATAGTGATTATGGTGATATTGAACGTTTGAATCGACTTCATGATGCTGATTATGTTGTTCTTGAGTATACGACGAAACATGGAAAAATACTTGATCCTCCTCTTTTTGAAGAATCTTCTGGAAGAGAACTGTTTCGGGTTTTGGGAAGAGATTACATTCCTGCTTGTCCTCCCGTTTTCTGTTCTTCCTCTGATGAGCTTCTCGAACGTGTTCTTACATAGAAGCAAATCTTTAAAAAAGTGAAAATTAACTAAATTAATAACCCCATCTAGCTCAATGGTAGAGCATTCGGCTGTAGATTTTATCACTTATCGACTAGGCGTTTGCTTTGAATGAAAATAAGGCAGCTGAACCCGAAAGGTTCCTGGTTCGAGTCCGGGGGTGGGGACTTTTATATATTACGGTACAATGTTATACGACAACCGCGCGCAGCGTATTTAAATGAAGTTTACACTAGAGTCCTACATGGAGTACGTATCATTTGTTAAAAAAGAAGATCAAATCTCTTTCTTTAGGACCGTGTTAAAACAATTAGACTTGAATCACAAACAGCTTGCAGATTTGCTATCTGTTACAAAAAGTATGATAGGCCACTATCTGCATGGAAGATGTAAAATAAGCTTGACTAAATATTTATTTTTGTGTGAAAAATGCGGAATTAAACACGATAACCTCTTTTTTAATACAATTGAAGTGCCTAAGGAGTATACTATAAATATACCTAAGATAGACTCCAAGTTAGCAGAATTTATTGGTATTATTCTTGGTGATGGATATATGCATAAAAATGAGGTTGTCATTTCATCTCATTCTATAGACGACATTATCTATCTAAGAGAATTTGTTGAGCCGCTCACGATTGATTTATTTGGAAAATTACCCAAGTATTACTTTAGCAAAACTTCACGAAATGTAAAACTAAAATTGCAATCTAGAAACATTGTAACATTTTTAGTAAGTAGCGGTTTAAATTTAGGCAACAAGATTAGAAACAATTCGACTATTCCCCGATGGATCTTTTCGAATAAAAAATATTTATGTGCTTGTATTAGGGGAATAGTAGATACTGATGGATCTGTGTTTCCAAAATCAAGAAATCCGAATCTTCCACAAATTGAAGTTTCATCAAGAGTTCCGGCTATTAGAGATGGTTTTAGGGAGGCACTTATATTACTGGGTTTTAAACCTAGTAAGTGGAGTGCTGGTAGCAATACTCCTAACTGTGGTTTATATGCGCGAGATCAGGTGTTTAAATATTACAAAAAAATTGGCTTTAATAATCCTAAACACACAAAAAAGTTTATAAACATCTTTAGTGGAAATTAAAATACGCCCGTATAGTATAGTGGCTAGTGTGGAAATAATTTAACAGTTTTTCCATAGCAGACACGGCCCTGTCGTTGAGCTTTTTCTTTGGAAAAGAAAAACCTCGGAAAAAGAAACAGATAGGCCGAGCCCCGAGTCCGATTCTCGGTGCGGGCGGTTCTTACTATATGGTGGTTAAAATAGAAAGGTTTAAATATTGGTTAGTATATCGTAATAGTATCAGATATCATGATTATTTATGAGTTAAGGAGGAAAAATGACGCGTGATAAATTATTAATGATGAATAAAACAAAGGACGTGCCAAGACCCGGAGTGTTTTATATTGTTCATGATGCTATGTTAGGAGAACGAACAATCGCTGCAGGAGAAGGAGAAGTTCAAGTTTGTGTAAGAAATAATTTTGAACTAGACAAGTATGGTGATAGTAGAAGAGTTTGTAGATACAGAGCAATGACTTTTTAAGATGCCTAAGCTTTTTATTAACTTTTTATACCTTTGAAGCGAATTTTTTTACTAAAGAAAACTTATTTTATGTGAGTATTTTTTCAAAATTTCCTTGCTCTACAAAAAAATTTCCAATCCAAAAGTTATATAAGCTTCTATTAATATAAATAAAATATGAGAATGAACACATTTACTGCGATTATTCATAAGGAAGAAGATATGTATGTAGCAAAATGCACTGAAGTAGGAACCACTAGCCAGGGTTATACTGTTGAAGAAGCCATTAATAACTTAAAAGAATCGACTGAATTATATTTAGAGGAATTTCCATTAAAGGAAAGTTCGCACCCTATTTTGACTACCTTTGAGGTGGCAGAGGTTGTCGAAGCTTAAGAAAATTTCTGGAAAAGAATGTGTTAAAATTCTGTGCAATAAGTTTGGATTTTATATGGCAAGGCAGAGAGGCAGTCATATAGTTTTAAAGAAAGAAATAGAAGGAAAAACTACTGGTACTTCTGTTCCAAATCATAAAGAACTTAAAGTTGGAACTTTGAAGAATGTTTTAGAGTTGGCTAAGGTTGAAGAAGAAAAATTTGCTGAATATCAATAATCTAATTGTGTATTGGGAAAATTTTGATAGATACGACATCCTATCATATTCTCGGCGCGGGCGATCTAATGCCTACTAGAATTAATTTGTCTACATGCGTCTTAATTTGCTTTATAGGAACTGTTTTAAATTCAAAGACAGTCAGAGTATTTGAAATTTAACTTATATACCATGGATACCATTTTTATTCTTAGCCTGTTTGTAAGTATATTCTCACTTGTTTTAGTTTTTATAGGTCTGCCTGCTCAAATAAAGAAAAATTATAAAGAGAAACGATCTGGGCAGCCGTTAACAACCATAGTAATAGCGCTTGGTTTTTATCTCTCTCAAATTGCCCTTTTTTTCGTTACACGTAATTACCTCCTTCTTTTCTCTTTTTTCATAGGTTTTATCATGTGGGGAATTACTCTCATTCAGTATATCATCTATGAAAAGAGGCGCTAATTTTTTAGAAATATGCGCCATTTTCCACTCTTTTTTACCAGAAAGTTATACGGCCTCACTGAAATCCTACTTGTTTATTAGTACACTCCCTATTCTAAAAGAATA
>CAYIBE010000021.1:0-7806 GCA_964361555.1 Candidatus Woesearchaeota archaeon
TCTCGTGGACTTATTGGTTCTATATCAAGACTTTCTAATACAGTAGTTTCTATTACCATAAGAAAAAAGATAAAAACAAGTATTTAAAGTTTTCGTTTAGTTACCACTCTATAGTAAAATTAGATAATCTTAAGAAATCCAGGTCTACTTTGATAGATTTCTCCTTCTTTTAAGAGTTCATTAATAGTGCGAGAAGTTTCATCAGCAGTTACTCCAGAAGAAAGAACAATATCATCATAACGTACTTCCTCTTGTTTTCCAATAAACATCAAAATTTTCTGTCGAAGTGCATGTTGAGTTGACAACACAGGTTGTTGAATAAACGGTTGCGTATAAGAAGGAGCAGATTGTACAATAACCACTTTTTTTTCTTCAGAAGAAGGGAATTCTCGTTCTAATTCCAATTTTCTAACTTTCGCCCATTCCCTCTCTTGCAAAACACGCACCATTTCAGGAGTAATATGAGTCTCGCCATTATATTGACGAATTTTTCCAATAACAAGAGCAAGATCACCATTAACAACCTCTTTAAAAAGAGTTACGTCGCCCTCCCATGTGCGCACCTTAATAACACCAGATCCGTCATCTAAAAGAAGAGAACCGGTACCATCATCACTAAAAAGTTTTTCAACAACAGTAGCAATAAGATTAACTCGTGAAATTTTTTTATCTTGAATAATCACATAAGGAGGATCCCATTCTCCCCCTTCCTTATAATAAGGACTAGTAAGTATATCACGAATCCATACCTTATATGCCGTTTGTCTCGTTTGCACCATCATCAAATACGACTAATGAAACCGCGTCGTGGTTCAAATATCTCTCCCTCACGTTTCAATTTAGTAACAACTTCATCAACTTCTTCTTCTGTTAATCCCTTGCTACTCGCTTCTGAAATCAGATCCTCAAGAGGAATACTTTTCTTACCTAAATTTTTTTCCAGAGCAATAAGAATATCTTTAATAACAAGAATTTTATTTCTTTGTGTCGCACTAATCCCTGTTGCAATTCGATCAATATCAATAAGTCCTGTCTTTGGATCCAATCCAACAGCAGTGAGACACGCATTCAATATACGAATAGCTCTCCGTGCATCAGCACGCGTTGCTTTTTTACTCAAACGAACGCGAGCACTTGCTTCTGCAAGTCTCGATAATGCCTCTAGTTGTCGTGCACTAATCGGAATAGGTCGAATGCCAACCTCCTCTCCAACTGTACCACTATTACGCAAATGAACATAATAGTGAGAAATCTCATCCATGCACCCTTTGTCAAGTACAGGAAAAACTTTTCTTCGAACATAGGAGATATATTTTTTCAACAACAATCGAGGTATTTCCGGTTCGCCAAGGGACGTATCTATTTGCAGATTAAGAATATGAGAAGCAATCTTCTCATCCATTTCCTTGCTAGGAATGTCACGTACAGGAAAAATAAGATCAAAACGATTAATAAGAGCAGGCGGCATATTAATTTGCGCTGCAATCGGTTGGTAAGGATCAAAACGTCCCAACTTTGGGTTTGCAGCAGCGAGCACAGTAGTCTCGCAACGGAGAGTTGCCTGTACATTTGCTTTACTAATACTCACTTGTTGCTGAGCCATAGCTTCATGAAGAAAGGCAACATCATCTGGTTCAATTTTGTCCATTTCATCAATACAAACTGTTCCCTTATTTGCAAGAACTAAAGCTCCTGCTTCCAAAGCCCATCCACGTAAAAATTCATCTTTCACAACAGTTGCAGTATTGTGCACTAGAAAGCCATTTACAACAAAATTATGAGAATTTTCTACCGTAAGATCATAAACATAATTATAAGAACAATTTTTTTTATTTATGGATACAATCTTTTCCCAAAAAATATCACTAAAAGCAAGCTTCTTAAACTGAGAGAAAGATTCATCACTAATATTCGATACGATATTTTGTAGGAAATTTCTAGATAAATTTTTATGCCAACGAACCTTTCGTAGTGAGATACGTTTATTTTGCAATGCTTTTTTCAAAGATAGGCTAACTTCGGGGATGACATCTACATTTGTACTATACTTAACAGATCTTTTAATCAATTTCGCTAGTCTTTTCTTCTTCTCCGGGTGTCTCAACTTAATATGTTTATTAAAGAGTTTAAACTGGGCGTGACCTCTGATTTCTAAAACCCACTTTAAATGAACTCCTTTAATTTTTCCAACAGAAGGTTTTCTGTTTCTCAATCTTGCATGAATACCAAATCTCAAAAAAACCAATTGTAATTGCCTCGCTAATTTTTCAGAACAGGTTGTAAGCTCAATACAATCGGAACCTCCAGTATTTCTGATGTAAACAGAGCCATCTGTATCATACAAGCCAGCAATATATTCTGATAAAACGTTGTTAGAAAGATGAAGCAAAGTATCAGCAAGATAAATTCGATGAGATTTTGGGGAGAGAGGTATTCCAAAATAATGTAAAGATTCGAATAATAATTTTGAATGTGTTCGAGTCGATTCTGGTCTCTTGGTATTGCCGAATTGCACGTCATAATGTAAATTCCATTTCTTCCTAAGATAATTCCGAAAAAAATGGTGTAAAAATGCGTTAGAATTTGATAATCTAATGCTATAGCCATTACCTACTTCTCTAATATCCCCATCTCCAGCAATTAAACCAGCAAAATAAAAAAAATCCTTATCTAAGAAAAGAGGGATGTGATGTGTTTTACCATTATACAAACTGACTTTTTTAACAAGACGTTTCCAATCTTTATGGATAGTTTCATAAATTTTCCGCAAGTTATGTAGTTTGATATTTCCTCGTGCGGAGACATTAACCCAATGGTGATACAGTGAATTTTCGGGCACACCTAAACTATTAGCTGCCTTTCTCAAAGTTCCATACTTTTCTATGAGGTCTTTATTTGCTTTCTTAATGAAATGCTTTATATCATGTAGAACCGGGTTCGATTGTAGCGTATCCACGGTATAAACAAACCTCTTTGTGCCACCTAACAAAACTCGGGGAGTAGCAATAAATTCGTCTCCATTCAAATTCATAGATTCTTTCCACAATAATTTGCCATGTTTGATAGTAAGTAATTTTGTATTAGCAGTAATCTCGATCTTTTTTCCGCTAGAAAGAATAATCTCAAATAGTTCATCAGGAGCTGTTAACTTCCAAACAGTTTTCGGCTTTTTTGATTGTAAAGTCAAATCATGAGAAAGAGTTTGAATTCTAATATTTTCCATAGTATCTTTTTTCCAAATGCCTGGCCTATATTCTCTTGCGTCATTCAATCTTTTTTCCACAATGGTCTCTATAGTTTCCATACCTCCTGGATTTGTTAGGATCAAAGAATTTGGTGAAACGCATAATCCCGCACCAGAAGCACCTCGACCAGCAACATATCGTGCTTTAGGAGCAGAATGACTAATAAACGTAAGAAGAGTACTCTTAGCACTTCCAGGATCTCCAACAAGAAGAATATGAATATCTCCTTTAACTTTTGTTCCATCAAGTCTTTCTTTTTTTACACCACCCATCAACATAAGAACAAGAGCTTCTTTAATATCATCATGACCAAAAATTGTAGGGGCCATACTTCGTCGCAGCTTTTCATAAATCTGCGGATCGCTTGCTAGTGCAAGAATTTTTTCTTCATCTTCTTTACCAATTTCAAGTTCTTCAAATGTTTCTTCTACAGGTTCAATAAAAACAGATTCCATCATCAGATCATAACGAACAGATTGTGCTCCTGTCTTGAGAAAAACAGGGATCTCTTTAACAACGCCCGTAACATTAATCAGACTGCCAGGGGTAGTCTTTTTTTCCATAATTGGCTCAACCAGATCCTCTTTCAAAAAAATGCTCAGCCGCTTTGGTTGTTCTCCTCCCTCAAGATTTTCAGGGTTCTCTTCAACAATCAAGCGCTGAGCATCAACAAGACTCTTAGTAAGAAGACGAAATTTTCCTCTTCGTCCACAACTACATCGTGTTGGCTCTTTAAACTTCGTATCAATTTGAAGAATAGAGATATTATTTCCACAACTAGGACATTCAAACTTTGCACTAACAACTTGAGGACGAACATCACTCGCTTGTCGAATAATTCCTTCAAGCATAATAAATTTGCTAAGATGTTCACTACGCAAGTTCTTAATGAAAATCTTTTCAGAAAGCGGTAAATTTCTAACGCGCACATGTATTTTTAATGTACCAATATCAAATTGGTCAATAGAAAGTTCTGCACTCTTAAGAGTATCTTCTGGCTCATTCAACAATTGTTCTGCAAGATCAGGATCAAACTGCGCAAGAGCGCTAAAATCAACAATCAAAGCACGTTTTCCCGTACCAACGAGCTTATGGATATCTTCGAGGTGGTGGGTTTCAAAAAAATCTCTAAAACGATCAATCTGATCAACAGTATCAAGGGCCATAAAGCCCTTAGTACGTGAAGAGAATTATAAGTATTTCTATACCTTAGGGAATAGATTACTTACTTTTACTTTTTTTAAGTTTCTCAAGGTTAGAAACCAGTTGAGTGACGGCTTCTCTAAGTTTTCCTTCACTCCTCGTTCCTGTACATACAATCTTTCCATTGCTAAATAAAAGGAAAGTAGCACGAGTTCCCTCAAGCTTATAAACAAGACCAGGAAATTGTTCAGGTTCATATTATGTATTATCGAGTTCCATTGCCAATGAATTCAGATTGAGATCCATGCCGATAGCGCCTGCAGCAACCATATTTTGAACAACAATTTTCGGCGTCACCGTAATCTTAATCTTTATTTTTTCAACATGCCGAATAATTTCTTGAACAGCAAGTTTTACTTTCGCAATACTTTTAGCACCAGTACAAACAATTTTTCCAGAACTAAAAATAAGAGCGCTCGTTTTTGGCTCCTTAATTCTCATAACAAGACCAGGAAATTGTTCAGGGTTATATTCTGTATTCGGAAGCGCTTCTGCAAGCTTAATTAATGGTATATCATGTTCAAGGTTAGCTGTTGCAACAATATTCTGAAGTTTAAACCATACTTTTTTTTCAGTTTTATGAGTCATAAATGTCCCCCCTAACAGTATCTTTATAAAGAGAACAGAAAGATATTTAAATCTATTTATAAAGGCTTAACGTCCAAGAAAGAGACTTCTAAAAAAGAGAGCAACACGTTCTAAAAAAGTAAGGCGAGGTAATTCTGGTTCTGGTTCCACAGAAGTTGTTTCCTGCACTACAAGCTCACATTGCCCGGTGCCGGTGCACTCGAATCCTTGATCACAGCCACAGAGACTACAAACTTGTTGGATTTTGCCATTAGCACAGTAATATGGTTTATTCAATGCACAATGACCAAATAATGTACCCTCATTGCAAGTTAAAGCGAGGCAACTACCACCAGATTGACAATTAGAGCCAGAGTCGCAACCGCAACGTTCACAATCCTCACGCAATGTTCCAGCGGAGCAATAAAATGGTTTGTTAAGAGAGCAAACAAAATAAGGAGTGCCGTCTTCGCAAACTTTAACATGGGGATCAACATAAAATTCCCAAATATCACTAAATCGTTCTCCATAAGCATTAACAACTTTAACACGCCAGTAATATGTTCCGCCGTCTAATGAAAGAGTTTGTTCGGTGCCTAGTCCTTTATAATTTTGAGGGGAGAAAAAGCGAGTATCATCATCAATTTGTAAGATATAAAATTGAAGAGGATCATCTTCTGGGTCAAAGTATCGCCATTTAAACACAATAGGATTATTAACAACTTGGGTATCAACGGGTCGACTAAGAGTAACACTGGGAGGTTTATTAGTAACCGCATGACCAGTAACAAAGGAACCCAACTCCATAGTAAAAAGATCGCTAAAGGAGAAAGCAGAAGCTGAAGAAAGAAAGAAAAGCACGAAGAGAAGAGTAATTTGTTTCATAATCACCTCAAAAAGTAAAGCGTAATGATACTATTTAAAGTTTCTCAAAACTAATATGAAAAGTTTTACCTCTAATAGTCTCTACAGTACAGACAGGAAGGTTTTTTCCATTAAAGTCAAGCTTTTTAGCTCCTACTTTATGCATGATTTCTTTCTTAAACTGATCAAAATGGAGATCAGAAGAAATATTCAGATGAATCTCATCTTTAATCTGTAGTCCTTCCTTTTTTCTCATAGCCTGAACTCTTCTAATGATCTCACGCAAATAGCCTTCAAGTTCTAACGCTGGAGTCAAAGTAGTATCAAGACGAACAGAAAAGGAGCCCTGCAGAATAACAAGTGATTTAACATTAACTTGTTTTTTTATAGTTTTCTGTACTTTTTCAAGTTTCTGTGGAGTAGAAACCTCCAATAAAGGTAAGGGCCATCGCACACCATATCCTGCTTTTTCACGCTGCGCTAACGCCTCTTGTATGATCTGAAAAGCCGAAAAGAATTGTTTTTCTAAAGAAGAATCGATAAATTTTTTATTATAGGTTGGCCATTCACATAAATGAATACTTTCTTCTTTAAGTTTATACTGAGACCTAAGTTCCAAGTAAATCTTGTCAGTAATAAACGGGCAAGTAATGCAAAAGAGTTTCAAACAATCGAAGAGTACAGCAAAAATAATTTCCTTAACTTCCTTTTCATGAATCCTATCACGAATAAGTTGTATATATTCTCTACTAAGATCTAAATATAATTTTTCAACGAGAAGAGGAGCTGAATCTAACTCATAACGATTCATATGCTCAGTAACCTGTTGAATTGTTGAGTACAAACGTGAAAGAATATAATAATCTTCTGGTTCTTTTGGCTTCGCAGTAAATGTTAAATGATCAGCATAGTTTCTGAGGTACATGCCAATGTTCGAAAGAATAGTTAAATTTCTGTTCTTTTGTTTTATTTCTTCCCAAGAAAAACTCATATCTTCTCCAGCACTCTGTACAGAGACATAGTAACGCATAGTATCAACACCAAATTTATCAACAACCTCATAAGGCGAAATAGTATTACCTAAAGATTTTGACATTTTTACTCCTTCAATATCGCGTAACATGCCGTGCATATACACATGAGTAAAGGGAAGTTTATTAAAAACAACAGCTGATGCAAGGTGAAGCATATAAAACCATAATCTCGTTTGCTCGGTAGCCTCAAGAATAAAATCTGCAGGCCATAGCTTTTCAAAATAATCTTTTCGTTGTGGATAGTAAAGACAATTCCAAGAAGTTGTTCCTGAATCAATCCACACATCGAGCACATCATCAATACGTTTTTTATAATGACCGCAAGAACATTTGAAAGTAACATTATCGATCCAGGGACGATGTAAATCGTTAGGAACTTTTGCACCAAGTTTTTTCAATTCAGTAAGACTTCCAACAACAGTATATTCCTGACACTCCGAACATTTCCAAATGGGCGCATGAGTGCCCCAATACCGTTGTCGTGTAATAGAATTATCTCTTAGATTGGAAATCCAAGAATCATAAGAAACAGATCCTGAACGCGGAACCCACGTAATCTCTTTAGCCTGTTTCAACATGTGAGGAACAAGTCCTTTAACACTCAAAAACCACTGCTTTGTAGCACGAAAAATAACCGGATTTTTGCAACGCCAACAATGAGGATATTCATGGTCGACAGATGTAGTAGCAATCAAAGAGCCAAGATGATCTAACGCATCAATAAATTTTTTATTATCGTTCTTAGCATGCAAACCAGAAAACATGCCCATATCATCAGAATAATAACCATTTTCCAGAAGCGCATTTTCCAGTTTTTTTCGGTTGCTGATCTTGATGACAAAATCCTCATCTTTCGCCCCGAACGCTTTCATAATCGCGTGCGCGAGGGAGAT
>CAYIBE010000022.1:0-7635 GCA_964361555.1 Candidatus Woesearchaeota archaeon
AGTTCTTCAAGAGATGCACAACAATTATTGTCATTAATCGCTTTGAGTAATTCTATCTTTTTTTCTGTTAATATTTTATAATAGGAGAATTTTAATACCGGCAGGAGCATTGCTTCATTATTATCTACACCAAATGCTTTTATACCATTGACAAATGCTGCTGATGTTGCTGCACAACGTGTATCTCGATCCCCTGTACTTACGTTGATGAGCAGATTATTTCCTTGTTCTCCTTTTCTAATTTCCGCAATTGCTTCAAATGTCTTTTCCCAGATGTGCCCTTCTTGAGGAAGTTTTTTTATGCGTGTGGGAATTTTGAATTTTTCAAGATCTGTCTTTGCTTTTTCCGCTGCTTCCATTCGTGACGGATCTGCGACAAGAATGATTCGTTCTGTAGGAAATTCACGAATACCTACAAAAAGATCTTCCATGTAATCGCCTACTGGTGCGATAACAACATGCTTCATATGTTTATCTTCGTCGATCTTGCTTTTAAAGATTCTGTTTAATTTTTGTAACTATTCCTTAATAAGAAAGAGACAAGCTTATAAGGTTTCTCTTGTTTGTTTTTCTATGGATGTTCAGTATATCTGTGAAGCGTGTGGGTTTAAGGCAGATATTCTGAAGAAATGTTGTGGAAAAAAAATGATTGATGTGAAATATACAATAAAATGTGCATCAACGTTGTGTGGTTGTCATTAAGATGAGAATTATTTTTTTTCTTGTGATTCTTTCTCTTTTTTTAATTGGGTGCACTCCTGTTGAGCCTCTACTAGATGTTCCTGACACGTCCTCTGCTTCATCGTATGTGGCATTTGAACAAAATGCTTATGAACAAGCTTTTCGTGACGGAAAAATTATTCTTCTTGATTTTTATGCAAGCTGGTGCCCTATTTGTCGCGCTGAAAATCCTCATTTACGAGCAGGTATTGCTGATATTAATGATCCTCGTCTTATTGCTTATCAGGTTCACTATAACGATGATGAAACGACTCTTGAAGAAAAAAATTTAGCGCAGGAATTTGGTGTGACGTATCAGCATACTAAAATTATCTTAAAGGATGGTCAGGTTGTTCTGAAATCCCTTGAACAATGGAATAAAGAAAAAACCATTGAAGAACTTCGTAAGGTGTTATAAATGCCCCGACAATGGACAATCTTTCTCAATAGTTTCTTTTTTGTTCTAGGATTTAGTGTTGTTTTTTCTCTTGTCGGTGTTCTTTTACAAAGCGTTCTCTCTTCTGTTTCTTTTACTGTTCATCTCTGGCTTGCACGTATTGGTGGTGTTATTATTATCTTTTTTGGTCTCTATCTTCTTAGACTTATTCATATTCCTTTTCTCGAACGAGAACATAAATTACGAGTAATGAAACGTTTTCGTTATTCTTATCTTACTTCTTTTGTTTTTGGTGCTGCTTTTGCTGTCGGATGGAGTCCTTGTGCAGGAGCTATTCTCGGTGCTGTTTTAACGCTGGCTATTACGCAACCAACAAGCGCTTTTTTCCTTCTTTTTGCTTATTCTCTTGGATTGAGTATTCCTTTTCTTTTGGTAGGCCTTTTTACTCAGAAAGCACAATATTTCATTCAGAGAGCAGGAAAATGGTTACGTTATGTGCAGTATATCTTTGGTGTTATTGCCATTTGGCTTGGTATTCTCGTGTTTACTCAGCAATTAAGTCGCATTGCTAATTTTGCTTTTGCATCTGACTTTCTTGTCCGTCTTAACCTCGTGAGTTCTTTTTCTGGAAGCTCTCTCAATATTGGTATTGCGTTTCTTGCAGGGCTTTTTTCATTTCTTAGTCCGTGCGTACTTCCTCTTGTTCCTGCTTTTCTAACCTATTTAGGAACAACCATAACGGACAATGAATAAACGTATTTTTCTTATTATTTTTGTTCTTTTTCTTATAGGGACTATTATTTTTGTGTTAGAACAACAAAAAGTTTCTCCAGGATCTTTTTTTGGTGGTGGTGTTCAGGTGAATGAAAATGAATTTCCTCTCGCTCCTGAATTTAATGGAGTGAGCGGATTTTTGAATACGAATAAACAACCGACGCTCTCTGATCTTCGTGGAAAGGTGGTTTTAGTTGATTTTTGGACGTATAGTTGTATTAATTGTATACGAACCTTGCCTTTTTTGAATGCATGGTATGAGAAATATCATGATAAAGGGCTTGTTATTATTGGTGTCCATACACCAGAATTTGATTTTGAAAAGAAAAAAGAAAATGTACGACAAGCACTTGAACAATATCATATTCAATATATTGTGATTCAGGATAATGATTATGTGAATTGGCGATTGTATCAAGGAGGAACTGGCTATTGGCCGAGAAAATATTTGATTGATGCTGAAGGACGTGTTCGTTATGATCATATTGGTGAAGGTGCATATGAAGAAACTGAACAAAAAATTCAAGAATTATTAGCTGAGGCAGGTAATGATGTATCGGATATGGGAACTACTGCTTTAGAGGATGAAACTCCACGATTACGACAAACTCCTGAACTTTATGCAGGATATGATTTTGCCTTACCACGAGGACAAGATATAGGAAATAAAGGCGGATTGAAAGCTGGTGAGATTATTGATTATGTTCTTCCTGAACCCATTAAAGAAGATATTATTTATCTTGAAGGAAAATGGAAAAGTAATCGTGATCATTTGAAAATTGAAGATGAACAACAAGCATCTGTTGTTTTGCTGTTTACTTCAACTGCGGTAAATATGGTTGCTGATTCTCTTTCTGGAAGAATAGAACTTGATGTTTTTCTTGATGGAAAGTATTTAACGAAAGAACAAGCTGGAAAGGATATTTCTTTTGATGAACAACGTTCTTTTGTTGTTATTGATGAGCCACGATTGTATAATATTTTTCGTGGAGATTATGGATCGTATACGCTAAAACTAACGACGATATCACAAGATTTTACATTTAATGCGTTTACGTTTGGGTGAATTTAAATGGGCGGCAAAGCTAATAAGAGAAAGTTGCTACTTAACTGTTATAGAGTAATTCGCAATTTTCATTCGATACTTTTATAAGTATATGGCATTTTTTATTTGAATATGACCCATTCGGTATGTGGAAATATAGTTACTTTTGGCCCATTTCTTGAATATAATAATGCGCTTGTTCATCGTGTGGCTACTCGATTTTTTATTTCATCTGGCACTTATGTTACACTACATGATTTGCACGATAAGGTGGTAATCTATTCTAAGCTCGCAGAAACACAACCTTTTATTGATGTATTGAATAAACCTGTGGAGTTAAGCAAATGGAACAAAAATTTGAAGGGAACTCCTTTAGAAGAACGTCCTTTCCTTCTTCTTTCTGTTAGAAGTGGTAGCCATGTAGGTTTTGCAGATACTTCTTATGTACAAGAAATTTACAAGGTTACTATGAAGTTTCGCACGTTACTACAAAAAGACCTTCCTAGAAAAATGAACTTGGAAGTTTTATTTGATGATGAAAGACAACTCTATCTGCCTTCAAATTTTAGAAAATATATAAAACAGAATGCCGCTTAATAGCTGCTCTTTTCTCGTCTTTTTTTGCTATCAGAGATACGTGCTTACGAGATATACATCTCCTGTTTTTGGATCTTCTTTGTAATTAAGACTTATTCTTACACTATCCTTTCTTTTTGTTCTGTAAGTCCTTCTTCTATAACGTACATCTGAGTGTGCGGGTTTAGGTGTTTGTTCCATCATTCTCGATACTTTTATAATTTGTTCTAGAGTTAACATTTTGTTCCTTTGTTTTTTATTTCTAACAATCTTTCTTCTATGAATTCTTCTCTTTTTATATTAAACTGCACTTTTCCATCTAACGTACGTATTGCGAGTGTTTTGTTTTGTTCTTCTTTATCTCCGATGGTGATCATGTAGTTTATTTTCATAAGTTGCGCTTCCCGCACTTTTTTTCCTATAGATTCTGCACGATCATCCAATTGCGTTCTTATTCCTTTTTCTTTTAATTCTTCGTACACTTTTTTTGCGAATGCTTCATTTTTTTCTGATACTGTTAAGATAATCACTTGAATAGGGGCGAGCCATAATGGAAATTTTCCACCACAATGCTCAATAAGAACGGCAATAAATCTTTCGATGGAACCAAGGATTGCTCTATGAATAACGACTGGTTGATGTTTTTTTCCATCCTTTCCTTCATATGTTAATTTAAATCGTGAAGGCATGGAAAAATCTAGCTGTACTGTTGGTAGCTGCCAACTTCGTCCAAGACAATCTTTTATATGGATATCTATTTTTGGTCCGTAGAATGCACCACCACCAGGATTTAACGAAAAATGTACTTTATTGTTTTTGAGTGCTTTTTCTAGCGCTTTTTCTGCTTTCTCCCATGTTTTTTCTTCTCCCAAGAATTTTTCTGGGCGTGTTGATAACTCTACCCGATATTCGAAATTGAATACTTTATTGTAGACGTATGAAATGAATTCGAGAAGTTTTGTTACTTCTTCTTCTATTTGATTTTCTTCAAGGAAAATATGTGCATCATCTTGTACGAAATACCGTAGTCTGAATAATCCATTGAGAACACCTGAAAGTTCATTTCTGTGTAAAATACCAAAGTCTGCGTAACGTAGTGGTAATTCCTTATAACTGTGGAGTTCATGTTGGTAGATAAGCATACAGGCAGGACAATTCATTGGTTTGAGCGCATATTCTTGATCTTCTACTTTTGTCAGGAACATGTCTTTTTTATAATGTTCCCAATGGCCGCTTGTTTTCCATAAACTATTATTGTAGATTACTGGCGTTTTGATTTCTTTATATCCTCTTTTTTTATATTCTCCACTTATAAAATTAATAAGTTCGTTATAGATGATTGTTCCGTGAGGAAGAAAGAATGCTGATCCGGGAGATTCTTCTTGAAAGATAAACAACTTTAACTGTTTCGCTAATCGTATATGATTTCTCTTTTCTGCTTCTTCTAATCTCGTGAGATATTCTGTTAATTCTTTTTTTGTTGGAAATGCTGTTCCGTAAATGCGCTGAAGCTGTTTATTTTTTGCGTCTCCTTTCCAGTACGCACCAGCGACTTTTATTAATTTAAACGCTTTGATTTCTGCTGTATTTTTTATATGCGGGCCCTTACAAAGATCTTGAAACGTTCCATGCGTATAAAATGTGATTTCTCCTTCTTTTAGATCTTCTAGTAATTCTAACTTATAGGGCTCGTCTTTGAGTATTTTTTCTGCTTCTTTTTTTGTCTTTTTTGTTTTTATAAAATCGAGTTTTTTGTCAATAACGTCTTGCATCTTTTTTTCTATTTTTTCAATGTCTTCCGGTGTAAATGGCCTGAAGTCAAAATCGTAATAAAATCCTTCCTCTATTGGTGGGCCTATGGCTAATTTTGCCTCACGGAACAGTTCTTTTACTGCTGAAGCAAGTACATGAGCTGTAGAATGGCGTAATTTAAAGAGCTCTTCGTCCATGAAACTACTCTATTTATTGATCTATTTAAAGGTAACTCTGTTTTGAGGTAATAAAAAGGATTATAAAACTCTAAAATAATTTTTTCCTATGCGCTATTATGGAATCTTCCTTGTTCTCTCTTTTCTCCCATTTGTCCAAGCAACGATCCTTCTTGAAGATTTATCTCAACAAACGTATAATATCGGTGACCGTGTTATCCTTTCTGGGTATTTGCTTGAAGATAAGGATGTTCAAGGAATACTTCAATTTGACCTCTCGTGTAGAGATCTTACTCCTCTTCTCATGAAAAGTGTTTCTGTTAAAAAAGGTGAACAATTTCCCCTTTATGAAAAACTTCCCCTTTTTTTTCCTTCTGATCGTGAGTGCACTATTCTTGCTTCTCTCCTCGATCAGACAACAATTATTGATCATACTGAATCGACATCGTTTTTTGTTACGTCTGATTTATCTGCAAATTTTACTCTTCAGAATACTCTTATTCAGCTAGGTAAACCTATTGAAATTTCTGGTGAAATTTATAAACAGAATGAAAAGACAGTCCAAGGATTAGCGATTTTCACGTTCCTCCACGGAGAGAATGTTATTTTTATTGATACTGTCGAGATTAAAGAAGGCGTTTTATCTTATCAGAAAGATTCTACGGGGCTGTTAGCTGGAGAATATTCTCTTACTATTGATGTTACCGAGTTTCTCGGAAATAAACAACATTTTGAGAATGTGCTTCGATTTACTCTTGTTAACGAAGTTCCTGTGTTTGTTGAGGCTGTTAAAGACTCTGTTCTTCCTGGAGGTTCTCTTACTCTCTTTGGAGAAGCGAATACTATTCTTCGCGATGGTGTGCAGGATGGCGAAGTAACTCTTTATTTTGATGAAGAACAGATAACTACTGATATTAATGATGATGGGCAATTTCAATTTCAGGTCCCTGTTCCTGAAATTATTTCGTCTGGAAAACATGATCTTCGTGTTGTTATTGTTGATACGTATGGTAATACTGGAGAAGCAACAACAAGTATTGATATTCTTCCTTTGCCTCTCTCACTCGATGCACGTTTTGAAAAAAAAGTTTATCTACCAGGAGATTCCATTTTATTTACTCCTTTTCTTTATGATCAGACTAAGGGAGTTATTAAAGAATTACTTCGTGCTCAGATTATAGATTCTGAAAAAAATGTTGTTGACACTTTTGATGTTTCTTCTTCTCTTGAAACTACTTATACTATTCCAGAAACTGCTCTTTCTGGAACGTGGACTTTGCAATTAATGAGTAATTCATTAACGTTTACTAAAGAGTTTTTTATTGGTACGTTATCGAGTCTTGATTATACCTTAACGAATGGACAATTAATTGTGAAGAATATTGGAAATATGGAACATACTCTGCCTCTCGATATCCATATTGAAGGAGGTCATGTTGATATCTCTTTGGTGAAAAGAACTGATATTCCTCCAGGAGAAAGTATCATTATTTATCTTAACAGAGAGGTTGAAAGTGGCATTTATGACGTAACTATCGGTAATCAAACTTTTGAACAGGTACAGATTACTGGTTCTCCTTCTTTTTTTCATTTCGATACTCTTTATTGGATTTTTCTTTTTGTTATTCTTTTCTTTTTTATCTATTTTTTGTTTTTTCATAGAAAAAGAAAAATTCTTAAGCATGTTAAACGTTTGCATGGTGATACTTCGATAAGAAAATCCCCTGATGAGTATATCCGTGATTATGAGCATAAGATCATGAAAAATATGAAAAAGAGAGATCGCGCGATACGAAAAAAACTGCGTTTTCCTTTACGTAAATTGAGAAAACGAGATGATGTTGTTATTTTAGGCGATGATGATTTTCATCATGAGAAAAAGGAATTTTTTGAAGAAAAAAAGAATGATGAGGAGAATATGTTTCGGATGTTTGACTGATGAATCCATTAACTTTTCATCATTTAGAGTACTGTACTACTTTTTGGAAAAAATTTCGAGGATTGATGTTTTCCCGACGAAAAAATCTTATGTTTGTTCTTGATCAAGAAACGAGGTATGGCGCAAGTGTGCATATGTTTTTTGTATTTTTTTCGATTGATGTGTATTGGTTGGATTCAAGGAAACGTGTTGTTGATAAACGTTTAAACCTTAAACCATTTCAGATTGCTGTTCCGCGAAAAAAGGCGAAATATGT
>CAYIBE010000023.1:0-7482 GCA_964361555.1 Candidatus Woesearchaeota archaeon
CCGATCTAAAGATTGGCGGTATAGTTAAAGAAAATCCTTTTCCATACCAGAAGTAATCCTTAATCTCGAAAATCCCCGCTCCAATAATTAACACGCCGACAAAAAGAGATAAGTATTCCGTCACCCACAAAGGAACCCCGGAAAGAAAATAAAGTAATCCCAATCCCGCAAGCAAATAAACAAAAAAAACAGCAAAAATATAGGATAATCCCAAAAACAAGATACGTTTCAAAGAACGCTTTGCAGCAAAAAGAACAGAGAGCATCAAAATAAGAACGCCAATAGCACAAGGATTAATAGAATCAATAGTCGCAGTAAGAACAACAATACTCAAAGTCGGAATATAAGCTTCAACTGCCACGAAGTTCACCTCGTTCTAGTGCAAGGCGATACGTTTCACAAACACGATCTGTTTGTTCTCGTGATGGTCCAAATTCAATAATGAAACAATCTCCAGGAGGAACAAGACTATGAGGAGAAAGAACATAATCTTCAAAATGATCAAGTTTCTGTTGTTCATAAATAAAATTATTCATCTGCCCAGGATTCACAACACGATACAGAAAAACCTGAAGTTCGCTAGGTATTCCATGACATAATTCTCCGTTATAATACGTTTTCATACTTTCATGTGTAGGAACAGAAAAAGATGAAGAACGCAACGTGCCACCAATAACTTCAAAAAAAGAAGAGAGAGAAACATGTAGCTCGTCTAAAATAACACCCTCAACATGAATTCTTTGATCATTATGTTCATGAAAAACAGGAGTTCCTATACGATTCGAGAATCCAGTTGGATCACGAAGGTCAAAACGTTCTCCACAAGCATAAATTTCAAAGTCGGCATGCCAATGCACAGGACCTTTACTTGAAGAAAGAGAATTGAGATAAATAGTTAATCCAACAAGATAAACAGTAGTAAACACGATAATGATAAGTAATGAAGAAAAAAAGAATTTCTTAAAACGTTGTATCTTCTTCTCGTAAAACAAACAAAAAAAGACAAGAAGCATAATAAGCACAGAAGAAAAGAGCACAAGAGGTAATAGATCTCCGTAAAGATAATCCTCAGAGCGTAAATTTGAATATGAAAAAACAAACGGAACAAGAAATAATCCAAAAAGAAGAAAGACACCTCTAGACGCCAAAACCATGAAAAAAGAAAGAAAAAGAAGACTTATATAGTTTATGACATAAAAAAAGCAGAAGAATTTTGTTCATTCATAGTGAACAAAAATGTACTATTTTGTGCAATCATAATGAAAAGATTTATAAACCTTATTTTCATAATATTTTTATGTTATCAGAAGAAGAACTAAAAGAAATACTTGTAAGGCAAAAAGAAGTCATTCTTAATAAGAAGTATGGTATAGAAAGAACAGTTTTAAAAGAGATAGAATCGAAGATAAGGTTGCCTCATATTATTGTTTTAACAGGGTTAAGGAGAAGCGGTAAATCGACTTTATTAAGGCAATTAATAAAAAAACATTATAAAGACGAGAATTTTTATTACATAAACTTTGAAGATGAAAGATTGTTTAACTTCCCAGCAAATGAATTTAATAGGCTTTATGAAGCATTAGTAAATTTATATGGGAAAAAGAAAACGTTTTTTCTTGATGAAATTCAAAACGTAAATAATTTTGAGACATTTGTAAGAAGGTTATATGAGGAGGGCTTTAAATTTTTTATAACTTGTTCAAGTGCAACACTACTAAGCAAAGAATTAGGAACAAAACTTACTGGCAGACATGTAGATATTGTTGTTAGACCTTTTTCATTTTTAGAGTTCCTAAAATTAAAAGAAGTCAATATAAAGAAAGAAATGATATACAAAACAGAAACGAAAATAGAAATTAAAAAATATTTTGAAGCATATCTAACAAGAGGGGGTATGCCAGAATATATAATATATAATGATCCAGAACTATTAACAAGAGTATATGAAGACACAGTACTTAAGGATATAGCCGTTAGGTATAAAATAGATAACGTGGCAGTCCTAAGAGAGCTATATTCTTTCTTAATAAACAATGTTTCTAATAAATTCAGCTATAACTCACTAAAGAAGTTTACGAGTATTAGGAGCGTTAATACCATTAAAAAGTTTATATCGTATCTTGAAGAGACATATTTTGCTAAAACAATAAATAAGTTTGATTATTCATACAAAAAGCAGATAGTAAATAATAAGAAATTTTATGTTCTAGACAACGGATTTATTGGAGTTCTTTCTAAAAAGTTAACTAAAGATTATGGATGGCTATTAGAAAATCTGGTCTTTAATTGTATAAATAATAAACAGGAAGTTTTTTATTATTCTGAGAAAACAGAATGTGATTTTCTCATTGTCAAAAATAAAGAAATAAAACAAGCAATTCAAGTTTGTCACGAATTAAATGAGAAAAATAGAGAAAGAGAAATTGAAGGATTGGGAGAAGCGATGAAAAAATTTAAGTTGAGAGAAGGATTGCTCTTAACAAATAGTCAAGAAGAAGAGCTTAAGCTAGATGGAAAAAAAATAGTGATTAAGCCAGTTTGGAAATGGCTTTTAAGATTAGAAAAATAAAAATGACAATCGCACTCTATCTCAAGGATCATTATAAAAAAGATTTTGAAGCACAAGTAATCAAAGCAGAAGGAAGATTTGTTATCCTCGATCAAACATGTTTTTTTCCTTCCTCGGGAGGACAACCAGAAGATCATGGAACAATTCATAGAAAGGGAACTGTTTTTGACGTTATTTTTGTAAGAAAAATCGGCGAAGATATTTTTCATGAAGTTGATAGCGAAGGATTACAAGCAGGAGATAAAGTAAAGGGGAATATTGATTGGGATCGACGATATCAACTGATGCGGGCCCATACCGCAGCACATATTATCTCAGAAATTATTCATAAAGAAACAAAAGCATTAATCACAGGAAATCAGCTAGGACTTGATCACATACGTATTGATTTTTCGTTGAAATCTTTCAACAAAGAAAAAATCAAAGAATACATAGAAAAAGCAAATGAAATTATCCAACAAGATCTTTCTATAACAACAGAGTTTCTCTCCAGGAAAGAAGCACAAAAACAAGGTGAATTATCAAAATTAGCAATGGGATTACCAGAATCACTACAAGAGATACGCATTGTAAAAATAGGGAATTTCGATCTTCAGGCAGATGGAGGAACGCACGTTAAATCAACAAAAGAAATAGGAAAAATAGAATTTATAAAGACAGAAAATAAAGGAAAAAATAATAGAAGGATCTATTTCAAAATTGAATAATTACCAAGATTCTAAAATTAAATTTGGAATATTTTTATAGTGTTTATCGTTTCTGGTAACGAGTATAAGATTGTATGCCATGGAGATGCTAGCAATAAGTAAATCGAACTCTTGTGTTATCTTTCCCATTTTTAAAAGTTCATTATGAATCCTACCAAAAATTTCTGCAGATTTTTCTGTAAGAGTTACAAGCTCAAGGTAATCAAGAAGTTTTTTTATTTTTTTAACTTCTTCTTCTGGATTCTTCGATAGATAAGCTCCCTTATACAACTCAGACAAACTAAGAGAAGTAATAAATAGTGGTTGAGATCGAGAAATTTCTCTAATCTTATTATATATGCGGTTATCCCCTCTTAAAAATTCAATGATAATATCTGTATCCAAACAGTACATTTTAAATACGCAATCGAAAATTTTTTCTGTCTTTAATGATTGAATTCATTGCTTTGACAATTTCATTGTTTTCCTTCCATGTTCCCGACAGTGAGAGTAATTCTTTTCGCTTCTCCTTAGAAATGAGTTTTCGTATCACCTGTGAAAAAGACTCTTTTTCATCTTTTAAATCTTTAAGTCCTTCGTAAACATCTTCAGATATAGAAATAACTTTTACCATAATGATATACATACATGCATGTATATAAGCCTTTCGAAAAAGAACAAGTAAGAGGAATAGCAAATTATTTTAAAGAGAATAAAATAAAGATATATGATGTCTAAACAAGAAGGCCTAACAGTAAAAAAAGAAGAAGATTTTTCAGAATGGTATACACAAGTAATTCAAAAAGCAGATCTTGCAGATTATACCTCTGTATCAGGATGTATTGTCTTTAAACCTACATCATATGAGATATGGGAAAAAATCAAAGAGCGCGTCGATAAGAAAATAAAAAATATGGGGGTAAAAAACGCATATTTTCCCCTATTCATTCCTGAAAAACTATTAAAAAAAGAAGTAGAGCATGTGGAAGGGTTTTCACCAGAAGTCGCGTGGGTAACACACGCAGGAAATACGCAATTAGACGAGCGTCTTGCTATTCGTCCAACATCAGAAACAATCATGTACGACTCCTATGCAAAATGGATCCGATCGTGGAGAGATCTGCCATTAAAACTCAATCAATGGAATTCAGTAGTCCGTTGGGAATTTAAGCATGCAGTCCCATTCTTACGAACAAGAGAATTTCTATGGAATGAAGGTCATACAGTATTCGCAACAAAAGAAGAAGCAGAAAAAGAAGCAAGGGGTATTCTCGAAATGTATGATAAAATACTGAAAGAAGATCTTGCGTTATACGGACTTCTAGGAAAAAAGACGAAAAATGAAAAATTCGCAGGAGCAGAATACACGCTTTCAATAGAAGTATTACTTCCAAATGGAAAAGCAATACAAGGTCCTGATGCTCATTATGACGGTCAAAAGTTCGCAAAGGCATTTAATATAAAATTTCTTGATAAAAACGAAAAAGAACAATACGCATATCAAAATACCTGGGCAATAACCACAAGGATAATTGGAATTCTCATCGCATGTCACGGAGATAACAGGGGCATTATCATCCCTCCGCAGATAGCAGAGAATCAAGTAGTCATTATTCCAATCGTTTTCAAAAATAAATCAGAAAAAATATTAAAAAAAGCAAAGGAAATAGGAAAAAAGTTAAAAAAATTCAATCCTCTTATTGACACAAGACAAGAATACTCACCAGGATGGAAATTCAATGAATATGAGCTAAAGGGAGTTCCGTTAAGAATAGAAATTGGACCAAAAGACCTAGAAAAAAAACAGGTAACACTAGTGAGAAGAGATACAAACGAAAAAAAAATAGTAAAGGAGAACAAGATAGAAAAAGAAATAGAAAGCATTCTAAAAGAGATACAAACAGAACTCTATAACAGAACAAAGAAATATACGCTAAAAAATATGCAAGAAGCAAAAACAAAAGAAGAAGTAAAAAAAATAGTGGAAAATAAGAAAATAGCACTCGCTCCACTATGCGACGAAAAATCCTGTGAAGAAGAACTAAAAGAAAAAACAAATGGAGCAAAAACACTGAACATTCCATTTGAACAGCCAAAAAATCCTGGTAAGTGTATCATCTGTAACAAAAACGCAGAATATCTAGTAAGAATTGGTAAATCATACTAAAAAAGTATAAGTAAACTTTCACTAGTAGGTTTATAAAGAACGATATGCTCAAGAAGGTGAAAACGTATACCCTAAAGATTTAAGAACGTGAGTCAATTCAGAAGTTGTAAAAACTTTAACAACAGACTGTTTTG
Organism: Candidatus Woesearchaeota archaeon; assembly: GCA_964361555.1. Classification (GTDB taxonomy): domain Archaea; phylum Nanobdellota; class Nanobdellia; order SCGC-AAA011-G17; family JACPIM01; genus CAYIBE01. The sequence continues at coordinate 5,557 of CAYIBE010000023.1, forward strand.
TAAAGTGTAAGTCATTAGACCAAATCGGCAGTTTATTCATTGATAAGGAAAGTGCTAGATACTCTGTGTCGTCTTTATCAGAAATTAATGAATTTGCCGTTGCTAAAAAATTTTCAAATTTTTCTCTAGGAACGATTATGATTCTAGATCTCAATTTATTTAATATAATTTCGAGCTCTTGTTTAGACAGCCTGAGAGTTCAGTTATACGTGACTTATATTTGTCGATCTCATCGAATAAGAATTCTGGTGAATATAAAACGATAAAATCAGAAAATATTATTTCTTTAGTAATGCCTACTCCTGTAAGTCCTGTAAATACAATTGATGCATCAATAACGAGATCCATCTAAGAGAGTTCCGGATATAACCGTTTGTATCTCTTGTGCATAGATTGTTTTACTTCTTTTCCAAACGCTAACGCGTCTGATTCACTTAATTTTGATTTTGATATGATGCTCTTAAACACTTCAAATTCTTCTCGCAATTTTTCTTGCCTTTTCATCACCTCTCGAGCTACTTCGGACCAATTTACCCATGAAAATTTCTTTAATTCTGCTTTTACTTCATCTGATACCGTTAATGTTATTGATGACATTTATATCACTCCTTTCTTTACTAGCTCTTCAAATTTCTCCAACTGTTCCAGTTTCTTCAGTATCCCATCCTTAAGTACTTCGTTCCAATCAACATCGGGGAATCTTTTCTTTGCTACTTCGAATTCTTTAGGCAAGGATAATGTTATTGTCGGCATACTCGTTCCTCCATTAAAATCAGTTGATATACTGAAATCAGTTTATATATTTAAATCTTTCGTTTCTGGTTAATTACGCACCTTCGATTAAATAATAGTATATTTAAAGAAAATACGTATATTGACTTTAATCGCCATAATTTACTAGATATTTGAGCTTTTTCTATAAATGAATTTAGTCACTACAGACAAACTTAGAACGCAAGATTATTTTGCGTCTAATACTGCCTGACGAATGATTTTGTAGTGGTAAATTAAAAAGGCTATTATCAATTATAAAGTGTAGTTAATCCATTAGAAACAGATAATTTCTTCGCCTAATAAGTCCACGAAGACTATAGCACTATTCCTCTAAAAAAGATTCTTTTTTTCTTCGAATCCGATTATACAAATCCAATAATTCTCGTTGAATAAATGCTTTTTCCTTCTCGCTACAATGATTTTTATGATTACTAAAGAGATCCCGTGCCTGATTATAATAATCCCCAGCTGCTTTCTCATCTTTAATATTACTTTCAGCCTTTTTAATAAATTCATAAATATCCTTATGTTTAATCCGGATGAGCTTCCTTCGTCTTCTTCTTAATATCTCTTCAATAATAATAAAAGCAAGGAGTACGAAGAGAACAAGAGCAAAATAAGGCATATTTCTTCGAACATTCTCATCCTTTGTCCATTCTAATGAAGAAATAAGAAGTCTTCCTCCTTCACATTCTTGCTCTAAAGGAAGTTGATCGCGAGTAGTACCACAATCATTCATATCAGTACATTCTCGTACTTGTACTCCTCCTTCACAAACACCCCATTCATCACAAATCCATTTTTCATTACATATTTCAATAAGCTCTTCAGAATTATCTTGCGATGTAAGACATCCCGGATCATTAGGGTAGTCAATAAGTCCATCTTGATCATTATCTTTTTTATCTATACACTGGGGATATACACTAGAAGACCCTCCACCGCCTCCTCCCCCACCAGAACTACCTCCAGAAGTAGCTGTAGTAGTTATCTGGAATTGTGTTTCAACAGTACTACTTCCACCAGTCACGCGAACAAGCGAATTATTAATAGTATAATTGCCTCGGAAATCATAAAATCCAACAGTAGGAGGTGCTTGAACAGTATACGTATATGTTGTACTCACAGGATTTTGAAATACAACCCAAGTAA
>CAYIBE010000024.1:0-7231 GCA_964361555.1 Candidatus Woesearchaeota archaeon
GTGCTTCTTTTTCTGTTTTTGTTTTTATTAATACCGTATGAGGAAAGATTGTTATGTTTTTGAAGATAATTACGTTCTGAATTTTTGTTCCTCCTTTCTCTATAAGACTTTTTTTTATCATAGTGTCCACTTCTCTTTTCCAGATGTATGCTCCGCAATATGCTCCTACTGAATGGTTTGTTCTGTCAAGGTAGGTGTATCTTCCTTTACATACAGGGCAGTGAGCATTGGGATTTACTTTTATCTTTGTTATTTCATTATTTTTTAACGTAACGTATAAAAGATCCTTTTCCGGGACTCGCTTTGTGAGTATTTTTATTGCTTCTTGTGCTTGCAATGCTCCGATCATATGCGTTATCGTATTTAGCACCCCAACGATTTCACAGGTTTCTGTTGTTTTTGCTTCTTTTAATACGCATTGCAGGCATGGTTTTTTTAGGATGTTAAAAACAAAACCATGATCTTGTATGGCTGACCCGTGCACTAAGGGAATGTTCTTTTTAACAGCATATTCATTAAGAAGATATCGTGTTTCTAGATTGTCTGTACAGTCAATAATAATATCTGCCTTTAGTATTGATATATTCTCTCCATCAAGATGAACAAAATAATCTTCAATTTTTATTTGCGTATTGATCTCTTTTAATTTTTCTTTTGCGCACTGAACTTTTGTTTTTCCTTTATCTTTTTCTGAAAAAAGAACTTGTCGGTGTAGATTAGTCTCATCTATGCAATCTCGATCTACGAGTTTAATATTTACACCTGAGCGTGCAAGTAACTCCGCAACAACAGTTCCTAGTGCACCGATGCCTACAATTGTTGCTGTTGATTTTTCTAATTGTTCTTGCGCTTCTTTTCCTATGAATATTTCTTGTCGTGCATATCGCATTATGCGAAGTACGTATTATTCTTTATTAAGTTTATCTGAAATCAAAAAATAACCTAAATTCTGCGAGGAGCTTAGGATAGCTTCCTCCGATCCATTTTTTGATATGCTGCCTAAAACAGAAGTCACATACATTCATATGTTTATGACAGAGCGCGCAGATGATATGACCAGAATACTTGGATTGTGTAAAGAAGGTTCTTGCTTTTTTTCTTAATGAAGGTATCAGCCGTGGCTTTCGTCTTTTTAACCAATCTTCTAGTTGTCTCTCTATGCATTTTTCACAGATCGGCGTATTTGTGTGCCCTTCAAGGGCAATACATTTGTTTTGTTTTATGTTTGGTTGCATGTGATGACACCTCAAGAATAGGAGCGTGTTTATTCACAAATAATAGAAATCTTATTATGCCAATACCGGTTTACTGTATTCGTTTTTTTTGGGTACTGCATAGATGACGTATTCGTTTTTCTCTTTAAATATCTTCTCTATATTTACTATATACTCTCAGATAATCCACGTTATCACAATAATAAGGGTATAGAGAGCAATTCCAAAGAAGAAATCGATAGGATCTCCTTTGTTTTCTTTTGGGATGACTTCTCGTGTGATAATGTAGAGGAATACACCTGATATAAATCCTAACACGCTATATTCTATTCCTGGTGAAATACTCCAGATACTTGCGATAAGAAATCCTATTACAGGTGAACTTGACAGGAGAAGTACGATATATTTCTTTTCTTTAATAGATTTATGAATATCTCGCAGTGAGAACGTGCCGAGTGTTGTATGGAAAAGAAGAGGAAAAAACAGTAACCAGCCTTGGAGATTCTGTTCGCTCGTTACTTCTTTGATCATTATGCCGATTATTATATAATACAGAAAAAACGCTATTGAATGCACTTCTTTTAACTCTTTTAGTCTTTTGTTTTTCGCCGCGTGCTGATAAATATACTTTTCAATAATATGGTGAAGTGAAAATCCAAGAAGGATAAAGAAAAATAATGCGTTATGCAATATTGTGATTCCTGCAAAAACCCGAGGAAACAGATCGAGTATTGTATACGCAAGAAGTACTCCTGCGCCTATTGAAATGAGTTTTTCCTTTCTTTTGTAGAGCTGAATAGACTCTCCATAATAATGCGCAAGGCTTAATACTACTGTAAACACCAATGCAAGAAGGTTCACCATCTTTTATTTTTTAACGTGTGTTTTTCTTTATAAGGTTATTGAAGATATGTTTAAATATCCTTCTTTCTTCTCTTTTTTGAGGTGATTCTTTGAAAGGCATTTCAATTCGAGAACTGGAGTTACCTGATGCCGTTATTGGAAAACTCTTGAAACTTGCTGTTGAAGACAAGAGGGTTATTAGCCTCGGACCAGGCGAGCCAGATTTCCTTACTCCGAAACCACTTCGTGATTATACAAAAAAAATTGTTGATCAAGGAACGCATTATGGTGCACCTCAGGGCAATAGCGAATTGCGCGAGGCAATTTGTACAAAATTACGAAAAGATAATAAGATTAAATCAACTCCTGAAAATATTCTCGTGACGTGCGGAAGTCAAGAAGCTATTTATGTTTCATTATTAGCTAGCTTAGATGTTTCCTGTCAGGTTATCGTTCCTGATCCTGGATACTTAGTGTATAGGCCGGCTGTTGAACTTGTTGATGCCGTTCCTGTTCCTCTTGAGTTACGCGAGGATGAAGGATGGATTATTAATACTGATCGTTTACGAAGATTAATTGATAAAAAGAAAACACATGGTATTATTATTAATACTCCCAGTAATCCATTGGGAACTGTTCTTGACAAAAAAATTTTAGAAGAAATTGCTGATATTGCTGTGGAGTATGATTTATATCTTTTTTCTGACGAAGCTTATGAAAAATTGGTGTACGATAAGAAGCACGTATCTCCTGGAAGTTTAAATGGTATGGAAGATTATGTTGTTTCATTTTATACATTTTCAAAAAGTTATGCCATGTGCGGTTATCGATTAGGTTATGTTGTTGGACCTGAAAAACTTGTGCAAGCTATGACGAAAGTCAGTCATTATATTACTTTAAGTGCACCGACGATTTCACAACTTGTTGGCGTGAAAGCTTTGAGTTTATCTCAAAAATATACTGAAATTATGAGAAAAGAATATGATAGACGAAGAAAATTTATTGTACAACGATTAAATGAGATTGGACTTCCTACAATGATGCCTCACGGCGCCTTTTATACGTTTTCTCGTATCAGTCATTTACGAAAAAATAGTTATGCTTTTGCTCAAGAACTTTTACGAAAAAGTAAGGTAGCTGTTGTTCCAGGAACCGAATTTGGTCGTTTTGGTGAAGGATATATTAGATGTAGTTATGCTACAGAACTTAGTAAGATTAAAATTGCGATGGATCGCTTAGAAACTTTTGTGAAGAAGAAGATTTAAAAGCTGTTGTTTTTTGTTTCTTTTATGATCCATTATTTTGGCATTGATGAATCGTGTAATTTTGATGTTTATAGAAATCGAGAGAAAAAACGACCTTTCACTTTAGTTCTCTGTCATAGTGTAGACTCTTCTGAAGTTATTGAAAATGAATCATTGCTTAAAGATCGCGCGTTTAACAGAAGAAATTTCGAATCGAATTTTCTTTATTCTTTTACTTGGAAAGATTTTACTTCTCGTTCTGTGATGATAGACCTCTTTGCTGAAGGATATAAACGATTTTGCTCTCCTCCTGATGAAATTTGTGTTTATTGTGATGGAGATCGACAGGGTTCTCTTTTAAATGAACATCTTATTCGTTATATTTCTGCATCTATTTCTCCCTTCTTTAATTTTTGTTGGGGGAGAAGTACGCGTTATCCTATTTTGCGTCGAGCAGATAATCTTGCGAATATTATCTCGTTTTATCATGGTACTTCTCATGATTATGAACCACGTAAATCACACTTTCGAAGGTGTTACCCTACTCTCGATGCTCGTTTAAAAAAATGCTTAGTTGATGTTACATAGCACATACTGATGGCGGATTATTTAAGAATTCAACAAGGAGTTTTATTGCATTATCGACATCGTTAAGGTGCGCAAGACTGGAGGATGAGTGTAGTCCTCGCACTGGAACACCTAAGACTGCAGAAGGAACTCCGCCCTTTGAAAGAGAAATGTTTATTGCGTCTGTTGTTCCTGCTTCTGATACGTCTGGCTGAAGGGGTATCTTTTTGTTTTTTGCTAATGTTAGTATTTGTTCATCAATGCACGGATTTGAAATCATTTCTTCATCTTTTATTGTTAAGGTTGGACCTCTTCCTAGTGTTTTTGACGGATTGACTAGAGCATCATCACAGTCGATAACGTCAATAGCAATGGCCATATCTGGTTCTATCGCATAACTTGATGTTCGCGCCCCATATAACCCAACTTCTTCTTGAACGGTAAATACAAAAAATATTTCACTTTTGCTGTTTTTTACTCTTTTTATTGCCTCTAAGAGAATGTAGCATCCTATTCGATCATCTAATGCTTTTCCCGAGATGATTTTTCCTTTTCCTATAATCTCTGCGTTTGGTAATAATGAAATAAATGAACCTATATGAACTCCTGCTGTTTCCAGTTCTTTTTTTGTTAATCCTGTATCTATGAACATGTCTTGAATATTTGTTTTTTCTCCTGGTTCAAGCGAGCATGAAACATTTTCTGTTGTAATAATTCCTTTGACATCACCCTTTCTTGTCTTTATAATTACTTTTTCATTCAGAAGAATGACGGGATGAATATTTCCCACTGTAGCGATTCGTACTTTTCCTTCCTTTTCCATGTTTTTGACTATTAATCCTACTTCGTCCATGTGGGCGGCAATCATTATTTTTGGTGATTTTTTTGTTTTCCCTTTTTTATGTGCAATGAGGTTTCCCATTTTATCGATGTACGCGTTTTTGATATGTTTTTTTACTTCTTTCATAATAATACTTCGCACTTCCATTTCTTTTCCAGAAACGCCGAATGCATTAATTAACTTGAGTAAGATGTCGTATTTTTTCACGAGATTACCTCTCCACAGGTGATATAATTGCAGATTTCTCCACGATGTTTGAATTTTGGCATTTTTACTTGTTGCAATGCTCGTTCTGTGATGTTTATTGCTTCGTTAATTTCCCGTTCTGAGATAATGTAAGGAGGAATTATGCGTATACTTTTTTCTCCACATCCTAGAAGCACTAATCCTCTTTTTAAGCATTCAATAATCAGATCATCCCTCATCTTTTTTGTTGGCAGATCACATGCAAGCATTAATCCAAAACCTCTTGTGTTTGAAATCGGATATTTTTTTTCCAATTCTTGTATCCTCTTTTTTAGATAATTTCCTTGTTTGTTTATACTGTTTAAGAGCTTTTTCTTTTTTATTGTTTTTATAATTTGTGTTCCTATGGCGAGGTCTATTATATGACCTCCACCCCATGTTGACGAAATGGCTCCTTCCTCCGGGAACCATTTTTTGTTCGCTATTGTTGCTCCTACTTGTAATGCTTTTGCTGCGCTCATGATATCTGGTTTTATGTTGTAGTGTTCACTTGCCCACCATTTTCCTGTTCTGCCTAGTCCAGATTGTACTTCATCTATGATAAAAGGAATTCTTTTTTCTTGCGTTATTGCTCTTATTTCTCTTATCATGCTTTTTGTTGCTATGTTGTATCCTCCTTCTCCTTGAACTGGCTCTATGATGATGCAGCCTATTTCTTCAGCAGAGCATTCTTGTTTCATGATTCTCCGGAGTTTGTTTATTGCTTGTTCGTTGAATGGCAATCTTTTTACTGGAATGGAAAGAAAATTTTTTTTATGGACTACTTTTGAGTTTGTTAATGATAATGCACCTAAAGTTCTTCCATGGAATGCACCTTCAAAAGAAATGCACCACTTTGCTTGCTTTTGTTTTCTTAATGCTACTTTGATTGCGTTTTCTACTGCTTCTGCTCCCGAATTGATTACAAATGCAGCGTTTAATCCTTTTGGCGTTATGGATGTTAACTCTTTGAGAAAGTTAACGTGTTCTTCTATGGTAAAATCCTGTCCTGCGTATTTTATTGGTGTTTTTTTGTATCTTTTTAAGACTTCATTTAAATCAGGATGATTGTATCCTAATGGATTTGAAGCAATTTGCGATGCAAAATCTAAAAAAATGTTATTATCTATATCTTTAAAATAGCAGCCAGAACCTTCTTTTGCGTGTACAATAGGATAACTGCTAAATGCACCATTTCGTTTTCTTAGATTATTTAATATCTTCGATGCTTTCGGTCCTGGAATCTTTGTGATGATTTTTGCTTGAATATTCTCACCTTCTTTTCTTTATTAAAAAGACGAGGCAGATATAAAAAGGTATCTTTTTGCCTTATCGTTAGGTAAATGCCTGAGAAATATTAAAACTTAAACGGATTGAAATCTGTTTTGTAGTCAAAGTGGTCAACTTTTTCATATTTTTTTAAGAATTTAACTATTTTGTATGTTAGTGGTGTGGCAACAGCTTCAATCATTATATGAGAAAATTCCAGAAGGTGTAAAGGTAGAGGTCTTTATGGGATGGAGAGGTGTTGAAACTGTTTATATCAATCTTTTAGACATAGCCAAGAGAAACGAAGAAGTTCATATTATTGGTGCCGGGACAGCTAAAGAAGAAAAAAAGTTAGAGCTATTTTATACTAAGTATGGAAGAATGGCTTTTAAAAAAAGGCTTAAGATAAAAGTAATTTTCAATGAAAATGCAAGAGGTTATATAGAAAATATTGAAAAAAATATAAATAGGAATTATAACAAAAGATTTCTTTTTGATTATACACCGACGGAGATACTGATCTTTAGAGACGTGACTGCAATTGTATTTAGAAGAGATGATCCCATTATTACCCTAATTAGAGATAGAGAAACAGCAAATTCGTTTATAAAATATTTCCGAGAGCTATGGAAAATAGCAAAAAAATAATTAAACTGTTTCTATTCTCACTATAGCATACTTTTCTATTGAGGTTGGTCGTGGATTTGTTCTGATGTTTGTTATTTTTAATCCGAGAATTTCTTTTGTTTTGCCACCATTAACACGTTCTGTTAATGCATTTAATCCTTGACTTACTCGTACTGAGATAGTATTCAATTCATCAGTATGCACATCTTTTAATTTTACTTTTTTTCCTTGGACTTCTACTTCTTCTCCATATACTAAGAGATATTCATTCTCGTTTAATTTTATTTTCTCTATTTTTAATTCTACTGAACGTTTTGCCGGATCTGTTTCTAAATTGAGTTTTGATATAGTGATTTCGTAATCGTCTATTTTTGCAAAGTTTCTTGTTCCTTTAATAATAA
>CAYIBE010000025.1:0-7030 GCA_964361555.1 Candidatus Woesearchaeota archaeon
TTTGTAAATCTTCTTTATGAAGGTGAATCCAGCGATACAGAAAAATCACAAGAAGACAAAACACAAGAACAAAAAGAAGAGAAAGAAAAGGAAAGAGAGGAAAGGGCGTTTCTTCTTTACGAATAATATAGCCATATTTAACAGCTGGCGCAGAATAGCGATTCTCCCGTCTATCTTCTTCAGAAAGGACAACATCATCTCGCGGGCAATCATCAGGACACGTCTCCCAATTTTCAGAATCTTCACAATAGGTATTATAATTACAGGAAGGAAGCAAATCTACCATACTCAATGAATAAACAGAAGGAAACAAAAGAACAAAAATAATAACAAAGAGTAATCTCATAGTGCGCCTCCAAAGATAAATTCAAAATCTGTTTTTCTATCTCTAATAAAAAAGAACGTTCCAGGTTCAAGATGATTATCTAAAATATTTGGACTTTCTCTGTAATAAAAATCATAACCCTCTTCATGAAGCTGAACAGTAAACGCTTCAAGAATCTTATTAACTTCTTCTTGAGCATAAATAGCAGCTTGTTCTTGCGTCATCTCACCACGAGATACCATAGGCTCTAATTCAGATTGAAGAGAAGATAATTTTGTAGTAAGAGAATTGATTAATTCGTCAGCAAAAGAGAGATAAGTAAAAAAGTTTATGTGAGACTCAAAAGTAAAAGTATTAATTTGAAATGAATCTCCATCTTTAGAAAATATTCGTGGAAATGAAAGTTCGAGCGAAATTCCATTATCAGATATATCAACTGTTGAGTCAATCTCAGTACCACTAACATCCCACCCTTCATCTCTCAATTCAATAAAATCATTCAAACAACCACTTTGAAGAAAAAGGTGATTTAAGGCAGTTTCCATTGTTTGTTCTAATTCAATTTCGCTAGGCAGTCGTTTTTCTTCTTCAGCATATAAATAAACAATAATTCTTGTCGGTGTTGGTTCTACAGTAAAACCCCGATAAGGAAGCCCAATATACGTACTCGAACGAGGTGTAAAAAAAACAGAATATCCAGCATAAGTTCCAGCAGAGAAAATAAGCTGTTGTGCTAATTGTTCAAAACAACTTTGAACAAGATGTTCTACACGAGATTGAGTAGAAGTTAATGAAATAGTAGATCCAAATTCAGAACGTTGGCTTCTTTGAACATTCATTTTTGTAAGAAAAAACATGAAGGATAAGGTAATGAGAAGTAATATACCAAGAATAATAAATAAGGATATTTGTCCCCTCTTTCTCATGATCTTAAAGAAATAAAAGAACTATATAAAGGTAGTGAGGATAGCAAGATTTATATTAAAAAGGAAATTTAAAAGAGTATGACAAGAGGACCAGTTATTCTGTTTATTGTTATCTCTTTTGTACTTGTCATGGGATGTACACCATTGCAAAGACAAGGATATCAAAACCAACAAACTCAACAAAACGAAGTTAACAGAATATTTGAAGAAATAACAGAATGTCCAAGAGGGATTCAAACAGTAAAAACATTTGGATTTGAGGATTATATTCTACGTCCATCTGCCGACGGAAGTTTTTTGGTTTTCAGTAATAAAGATAACCATGAATTAGGTCTAACGTCATCAGATAATTCTTACAACCAAGTAATTGAAATAAATGGAGTAACATACACTTTCCGAGCAAAAGTAGAAGATTGTAATATCATATTTATTACAGATACAGACGCATCATCATCTAGTATCGATAATTTACAAGATGAAATAAAATACCCGATTAGTGTAATAGGAAGAATAACTCAAGATGCAACAGACCTAACACTTAATATTAATACATATAGTAAAGAGATCATTGTAGCACTTCCTCTTGCTGGAAAATCAATTATAATTTCCCAATCAAGTTATTTTGAAAATGCAGAATCAATGTACTTAGGTAATGGGAAATGGAAAATAACCTCAAAGAATCAAGAGAATAAAATAAACGGAAAGATATCACTAAGTTTTGTTCCTGATCTAGAGTTTTATCCAGGAGAAGTTCCAATTGCTTATCTTTTTGCAAGAACGAGTCCAATAGACGGAAAAGTAGCAATTAAAAGTTACATGAGTTTAGGAATCGGATATTAGTCTAAAATGAACTCCAATAAAAGACGCATAATCCTCATCTCAATTATCTTACTCATTATACTCGTCATATACACATCATTAACAACAGCCAGATCTTCATACGTGCAAAACTATTGCAAATCAAAAACCGCAGAATATTCTTCTCAACAAAATACTCCTCAACAACAAGAAGATCAACCATCAAGAATCCAAGTTACTGGCGCAGCAATTCAATCTCAGTCTGCTCTCGATGAAACATATCTCATTAATTGTTGCGAACAACAAGGATGCAATACTGGATATTGCACAGGAGATTCGCAAGAAGTAACATGCACATATTATTGCGAAGACATTAAAAAAACAGCAGAAGGCACGGGAGAAATACAATCCTGCAATGCAAAGTATAAGGGAACGAATCCAGATCCTATTCAGGAATTAGAAAACGAACATGTATCAACATCTCAAGCCTGCGGTAATGGAAAGAAAGATCCGGGAGAAGAATGTGACGATGAAAACAAGAATAATGGTGACGGTTGTAATAGTGATTGTAACATAGAAGATGACAAATTAAATGATCTTACGTGGACGTGCAAAACAAAAGGGGGAGAAAAAACAATGTGTACGAGAACGTGTGGAAGTGGCACACTAGAAGATTCATCTCCTGAACAATGTGATGACGGCAATACAGAAGAAGGCGATGGTTGTAATATTCATTGTGAAATAGAATCAGAGTTTTTATGTATCAGAAAGTCACTAACGGATCCGCTTCAAAGGGGTAAGGTAAAGAGTGTATGTGAGAAAATTCCTGCACAAGTATGTGAAGCAGAACCAGCTGAGCCATGTTACGATAAAATCTGCTTTCCTTCATTGAAACCTTGTTCGTCATCAGAGAATAAATGTTCAGATGGAAAAAGCGTTTGTACTTGGTACGATACAAAAGTTGAATTTGAAGAACAAGAGACAACGCAACAAATATCACCAGAAACTATTCCAGAACAGCCACAAGTAATCAATCAGCCACAGCCTCCAAAGATTGATCCTCAACAGTATAAATGTCCAAAGTTAGGGCAAAAAATGTGTGTACAAGGCAATAGCGCTTGGTGTTGTCCTCCGGGCGGATTATCCAATCTTGGATCAGGGTACGCATATCGGCTTTGTCCAGGCGATCCTGTAAAACCCGGATTCATTTCCGTATGCAAAGATGAAAGAGCACCAAGTCCAGGACTAATAGGCGCATGTTATCTCGAGCAATGTCGAAATTCTCAAAAACATATTACAGGCGATAAAGCAGTAAAAAAATAAGAAACGCATAGCAACCTTTAAATAAATAAAAAAGAGTCGTTACGTCATGAAGAAAAGAGGGCAGTTGACGCTTTTTGCTATTATCGGTATTATCATAATCATTCTTATCTTACTCTTTCTTTTCCTAAGAAGCAGAATAGATCTAGGACCAATAGCACCACAAAATCTAGAAGGACAGTTTGCTCAAATCAAAGAACATATCCAAAAATGTCTTGTAGAAATTTCTGAACCACGTATAAGGCAAATAGGACTTCAAGGTGGCTTTATCGAAATACCAACAGATACATTTAGATTATACAATAATAATAAAGTATCCTACTTATGTTACAATATCCAAGATAAACCGTATTGTCGTTCACGCATTCTCACAGCACAAGACATGGAAAAAGAACTAAGCGAAACTATTCTTCACGATCTTCAAACACAATGTTTAAACATCCGCGTTTTTGATAAACAAGGATATGAGTTATCACAAGGCAAACTAACCATACAAACATCAATACGCAATGACAATGTTCTTATCGAAGCAAATTTTCCTATTAGCATAAGAAAGGGAGAAGCAGTAGCAGAGCAATCAGAATTTTCATCATTAATTGAGCTTCCACTAGGAAGATTATTTGAAGCATCACGAGATATTGTCAATGCAGAAGCATTAGCAGGAGATTTCGATACAGTTCCGTATAGTTTAGCAAAAACACAACTGACAGGAAAACCATATATTGTACAAAAATTACAACCATATCCAGATAAGTTATATCTCTTAAAACTAAGTGATGTACCAAAAGATAATGAATATATCTTCCAGTTCTTTATACGAGGAGAACCACGATAGGTATGAAGAGTATCAAGCCAAAGGCAATCTTTTTAATACTTTTAGTAAGCTTCATGAGTCTTACTCTTTACACACCAACAGTACAAGCGCAACAACAAGAATGTTGCGAAAAAACAAAGGATGGTGCTTTTTGTGTATACACCGATGTCTCAAACTGTGATGGACCAAATCATGCTCCAGCATTCTGCGAAGATACGTCCTTTTGTAAAGTAGGCTGCTGCTTTGATTCAGATTCAGGAGAATGTTTTTCAAACACAGCGAAATCAGAGTGTGATAATTTAGGAGGCACATGGGGTGACTCACAATCCTGTACTGAAGTATCGCAATGTTCTCTTGGTTGTTGTCAGCTCAATAACCAAGCATTTTTATCAACACAAACAAAATGTAAGCAAGTTGTTTCTCAATATGCAGATACAGAACCAAATTTTGATCCAAGTATCCAAGATGAGTTTACGTGTTTAAATTCAGTACGTTCTCAGGAACAGGGATGTTGTGTAACAGATTCTTCCTGTTCATTTACAACAAGATCACAATGTGCGAATCAAGAACAGAACCCAATAAGAGAAGGAAATAATACAGAAAATGAAATAACAGGAAATCAAATTAGAGAAACAACAAGTAACGCAGTAGGTTTTCATCCAGGAGTTCTCTGTAGTCTCGATTCATTAGGATGTAATGCAGCAAAGCAACACCATCTTTCTTGTTATAACGGCGACGTTTACTGGTTTGACTCAGAAAATAATCCAGAAAATGTTTTCCTCGGAGAGGGTGGACCAGAAAAAAGAACAGCATATAATAATGGAAGAATCCTAGAAGATCCCGGATGTATTGCAAAACCTAATGATAAATCCTGTGGAAATTGTGAATATACGCAAGGAACTTTATGTTCAGATGAAGATGGAGAACCACGCTGTATTGATCTCAATTGCAAAGAAACAACGGTTTTTGAAAATGCTCCCGATGCTCAGCCAAACAAGGAATTAGGAGAATCCTGGTGTATCTTTGACGGACCTGTAGGAGCAGGGCAAGATCGTCCAGGTTCACGACACTTTAGAGCAGCTTGTGTAAATGGAGAAGAAATAATCGAACCCTGTGCCGACTTTAGAGAAGAATTTTGTACACAATCAATGTCAGGAGGTCAACCAACAAATCAATTCGGCTCCTTTTTTAAGATCCTCACTCAAGGTCTTCCACCATTACAAAAAGAAAAACCTCTAGCAGAAATCTTTGCAGGACCTTCATACTCCGAGGCAGCGTGCGCAGAAAACAAAGTAGATTCATGCTTAGATTGTAATCAATTTTCAACAAAAACAGAAATACAAGAGTGTTGTAATGAACGTGCGTATAGAGACTGTTATTTCTTAGAAGCGGGAGTATCAAATGAAGGAGGAACATGTATTCCCGATGTTCCAAAAGGATCACGATTCTGGTCCGATTCTACCTCTTCAGTTCTTCAGAAAGCAACAACACAAACAACAGAAGGAAAAGATAAAACAGTTGTTGATACGAACGTACCATCAGTACCAGCAGATGAAGTTTGTTCCGCAGCAAATCAGGAATGTGAAGTAGGATTCTCAAAAACAACATTTTCAGATTGGGAATGTACCTATAATTGCGCATGTTTAAAAGAAGAATCTTTTATTGCAGCGCATTCAATCTGTCGTTCAATTGGAGATTGTGGAGCAAAATATAACTTTGCAGGTGAATTAACACGAAAAGGATTTGATATTAAAGCATTTGGTCCAAAAGGCGAAAAAGCAATTCCTCCAGAATTACGAGAAAAATTCTTATCAAAGATACGTGCAGGATTGTTAGATGATAAACTCGTAGGAGAGCCAAAAACTGGCGGAGGTCCAAAAAAATATGGGTGGACAGGAAGTGACGGATTTTTTAGCCGAAGTGCAGGTCCATTAGGCATTATTGGCGGAACAGCTCTTCTTGGTGGTGTTTTAAGTTCAACAGGATTTTTAAGCGGATTTGCAGGAGGAGCAACGCTCGGATTAACATATCCTATTGGAGTCTTAAGTGGTGCATTTCGTTCAATAGGTCCAAGAACAGCAGGTCAAGCCTTTGACCCATTAAACACACGATTAGGAAATATTTTTGGAACACGAACAACATTTGAAAAAGGAGCATCATTAACAGGCCAACCAATCCAAAGTGCAATACCAATAAAAACTGCTTCACAATCAGCCTTTCAACAAGGAAGTTCTTTTTCATTTACACCAACAGGACAGTCATTGTCTCCACAAATGTTAGAACAAGTAAACTCAGGAGCAATAAGCTTAACAGATAGCGCAGGTAATATAATAAGACAGCCAGCGCCAAGTGGGTTCATAGGACCTCCAACACCAATAGAATTAGCTCAAGGTCAAACGTATACACTTACTTCAAATTCTCCAAACGCATTCCTTGCTCCAGGACTAGAAGGTAATTTTCAAGGCGTCGCAACAGAAGGAATGCAAGCAGCATCAACCACAACAACGGGCTCTTCAGTATTAGGTCATGCACTCGGAATCTTAAATACCGTCGCACTCATTTGGACGATTTATAATATTATTGATATCTGGGGTTCAAAAACAGTTACAGGAAAAGTAAATTTTATCTGTAAGGCATGGGAACCACCATCAGGTGGAGATAATTGTGAAGTATGTAATGATGGCGAGTTACCATGCTCAGAATACCGTTGCCGTTCTTTAGGAAAGGGATGTAAGTTAATTAACGAAGGAACAGAAAATGAATTGTGCGTTAACTCTCTACCAGATGATTCAACATCTCCAAGAATAAAAGCAGATAAAGAAAAAATGAAAGACTACGTTATCCAAG